>JAPPHZ010000036.1 GCA_028820935.1 bacterium
GGGGTGGGGAACTTCGACGATCAACTCCGGGGAATCTCACTGATCGCCATCACCATTCCGTTCAACTCCTCACTCAAGATGGAGTATCCATCCGGTATTGCGTTATTTATGACTCCTATACCGAACAGATTGGGTTGAGAGCGGGCTGAGTCTAGGCGGTGTGGCCACCGCGCCGATCTGGTCAGGGGACCGGGTCTGTGGCGGTTGAAGGTGCCGTCCCGAAAGGATCGCCCTCGAGCAGGCTCAGGTCGCAGTCGCGCGCCTGCTCCGCCATCGCTACCGACTTCCGGATGCCGCCTATCGTTACGCGGATGGGAGGGGAGTTGACAGCTGTCGGACGCAACATGGCCGGCCTGAAGGACGGCCGGTCTCCGCTTGTCAGACCTGGCGAGGGCGGTACCTCTTAGTGCTCTTCCTTGCCGTCGCGGTCCTGCTGGTTGCGCGGCCGGCAGTTGGCCAGGACGATGACGGGACGGATCCGCTGGGCTTGATCACCGGCTACGACCTGACCTCGCTCTACAGCCTTGGCGATGATCACTGGGAGGTCTGGATCTGCGAGTCCCCCGAGGGTCAACTCGACATTTCTGCGGCTGCGCTTACAGATGTACTGGAGACGGAACTGGTGCCTTACTTCGATTGGTTATCAGGTGGTCGCTACGTTCCGGTGTTCACGACCGGTAACCCGGGCCAAGTCGCCGCTCCGGGCTTCAGCAAATGTATCGATGAGATAGGGGAGCGGTCGAAGCCGGGCACCGAGGGTGTCGTCGCGCTCGTCAACCAGGAAACCAACTGGTGGCAGGGTCGACCGGGAGACGGCCCAACCTACTATGTGGAAGCGCGATCCTTACGGCTGTCCAGCACTTCATTTCCCGATAACGGACGTTACGTGATCGGAGGTGGAGAGGTTGTCGAGACACCTTCCAACCCTGGCGATGGGAACTCATCCGCGATTGCGATTCTTGCGCACGAGCTGGGACACGCCCTGTGGCTCCCTCATTCGTACAACTTCTATGCAGGTGACTATGACAACCCGATGGACATCATGGGTGATCCCGAGGCTGCTCCCGGACTGCAAGTGGGCACTATCGCGATCAACCGTTATGCCGCAGGTTGGATCGACGGAGAGGACGTCGAGATCTACGGCGGTACCGCAAGAGAGCGTTTCGTCTTGGCACCTCCTGGACACAGCGGAACACAGATGCTCGTGATCCGCTCTGACGATGGCGGCTTCATCACCCTCGGGGCCCGCGTGAAGAAAGGCTACGACTCCGGTATACCCAAGGAAGGGGTGGAATCCTATTTCATCCACACCACCACACCGGAGTGTGGCGTACCGACCGGGTTCCCCTGCTTCGGCCTGACGAGGAATACGCAAACCGTGATCTCGTATCCGACCGTTCCTCTCGACTACTCCGATACCACCGGCCATGTCATGCAAGTAGGCGATGGTTACGAACACGGGAACATGTCGGTCGAAGTGGTTGCTCGCATGGGCGACCGGTTCGTAGTCGATGTGGTGGATACATCATCTGTCGACGTTCCTCGCCGCGATCGCCCGTCGCCGCCGATAAACCGCGACGAGTTGCCGGGATTTGATAGCTCGTCCTACAACGCCGATCCGCTCGGTCTGCTGGCCGGTTACGACGAGTCGACCTTCTACACACTTGACCGTGACCTGTGGGAGGTATGGATCTGCAACGATCCCGAGGGCGAACTGGACATTCGAGCCTCCGACGTCATCGGCGTTCTGGAGTCTCGTGTCACCCCATACTATGCATGGCTTTCACGCGGACGCTACCGGCCCGTATTCAAGGTGGGTGGTGCGATTGACATAACACCGAGTCCCGGTTGGGAGTACGGAGACTGCGAGACGCGGGTCACAGCTGAAATCAGGGATCGGAAGGGTACGGAGGCGATCGAGGGAGTCATCTACATAATCAACAGGGACATAGGCGTCAGTTCAGGAGGCATGGGCGACAACGACAGAACGCAGAACCGAATCTTGCGTAAACACGCCCACGAATACCCCGAGAGCAATCGAGATGTGTGCCTGTCAGGAGGCATCGTATCTGTCTCCGGAACTTCCTCTTCACGGGGATCGGAGGACGGTGAACTCGAGTTCCTGGCGGTGGCAGCCCACGAGCTGGGCCACGCTCTGGGGTTTCCACACACCGGGCGGCTCAGAGACTACGACAACCCGATGGACATCATGAGTCGAGTCGATGACCGGTCACAACTGCAGGTGGGGACTATCGCGATCAACAGGTACGCGGCAGGATGGATCGACCCTTCCGAAGTAGCGATACACGAAGGTACGGGTGCGCGAAGTTACCTGCTGCGGCCGCTAGGTGATGGTGGTGTCCAGATGCTGGTCGTGAAGTCGGGGGGAAGCGGCTTTCTTTCGCTCGGCGTCAGGGTCAGAAAGGAGTTCGACGCTCTGGTGCCGAAGGAGGGAGTCGAAGTCTATCTGGTCGATGAGCACTCTCCGACTTGTCCCCACTTCTGGTCATGTGTCTGGACGGGGCGCTTCACACGAGCGGTCACGACGAAAACGTCCGTACCACTCGACGTGCACGACAGCGTTGGACATGTGATGGACGTAGGGGATGGATTCACAACCTGGAACAACACCTCCATCACCGTCACACGGCGGATCGGTGACGACTTCGTTGTCGACGTGCGTCGTGGGCAGCCTATCGCTCCAGGGCACCACGGGACCTTCGCCGACGACGATGGGAACGTTCACGAGCCCAACATCGAGACTATCGCCACCTTGGGTATCACCACCGGATGTGGCGAGTTTGAGGACTACACCTACTGTCCGTCGAGCCATGTGACGAGAGCGCAGATGGCGGTCTTTCTCGGCAGGGCGCTAGGTATCCGTCCGGAGGAGAGGACGGCCAGCCGGTTCCACGATGTCCCCGCCGACGCCTGGTACACGGCGTACGTGGAGGGGCTCGCTGATCTGAGTGTCGTCAGAACGGTCCCTGGGCAGGCATTCAGACCGTCGGATCCGATCACACGCGCAGAAATGGCCGTTTGGATGGCGCGGGCATTCGACTCCATCCACGAATTGAGTCCCACCGGGGCCTTCTCGGATGTCCCGGTGGACGCGCCCTATGCCGGCGCCGTCGAGGGTCTGCTCGAAGCAGGCGTCACCAAGGGGTGCGCCACGGACCCACGGGCCTACTGCCCCGATGAGCCCGTCAAGCGCGACCAGATGGCATCATTCCTCGCTAGAGCTCTGGCGGCAGAGGCCTAGCGGGCGTCTTCTGGAGTTTCCTATCCCCGGTTGACCACTCGCACCCTTCGACCCGTTGGGATGTGCCCGATAGTGGATTGCTGTTCATACGCTGCCTCCCCCGCGTGGGGTTAGCACTCGCCACTAATAGCGGAGCGTACTATTATCCCGTGGTGATTCGGAGCTACCGGAACAAGGACACACGGGCGGTTGCCGAACGCCGCCGTGTCCGCAGACTGCCGGAGGATATCCAGCGTCGAGCACAGAGGAAGCTGATGGTCCTGAACAACGCCATGAACGTCAACGATCTACGGGTGCCACCGGGAAACAGGTTGGAGGCACTGTCCGGAGATCGCGATGGGCAGCACAGCATCCGGATCAACGACCAGTGGCGGATCTGCTTCGTCTGGAGTGACGGCAACGCGTACGAAGTCGAGATAGTGGACTACCACTGACGTGGAGGAACGATGAGCACCCAGGCGAAGCTACCCCCCATTCACCCCGGAGAGGTTCTCAATGAGGAGTTCCTCGGCCCTATGAACATCACCCAGTATCGGCTGGCGAAGTGCGTAGGTGTGGATCCGAGGCGTATTCATTCCATCGTTCACGGGCAGAGGTCCATTACCGCGGAGACGGCCTTGCTGCTGGGGCGCTTCTTCGGGAACTCCCCAGCCTTCTGGATGGGACTACAGGCCCAATACGATCTCGAAGTCACCCGAGACCGCCTAGCAGAACGGCTTGCTGGCGTAGTCGTTCACCCTGCCGCTCGCGCTGTTTAGCCACCCTCCCCGCTGGACTCAGGGCGTAGAACCGGGTTCGGGAAACTCGCTCACCGGGAACACGCTGTTGACGATCTGCAGGTCGGCATTGGGGCAGTGCGGGAGCCATGTCCGGCGCCACTCGTCTTCGGGGATGTGGTAGAGGATCTCGCCACCGGCAACGATCTCGGCCTCCAGCTCGTACCTGCTGTGGCGGCTGATCTGCACGCCTTCGTGGGGGAGTGAGAACTCGATCGGGAACTTGTCGAGGTCGCCCCGGACGGTCTCGGTGACCAGGAGCGGAGTTGCGGGATCGGTGACGTCGATCAGCCGGACGTGGAGCACGGCCTCTTGGGGCAGGTCTTCCTCCTCCATCTCGACGTGAATCTGTCCCGGTAGGGGCTCGATGCAGGTGTCGAAGGGGTTGGTGGAGATGACCACCACATCGGAGTTTGCGGGAGCGCCCCCGGTAAGCACGGGGTGGACGGTGTCGTTGACGTACAGCAGGTCATCGCCGAGTCTGACGTCGGCGCTCAGTGAGTACTCGTTGCCGCTGACGATCAGGTCGCGGTCGTACTCGATGCGGAAGCGGGCCGGGAGGCGGTCGGCGTTCTCGATGACATCGAGCCCCAGTTCCACGGATGGGGCATCGGCCAGCGTGATGTCCAGCAGTCGGACGGTGATGACCGCGCCCTCGGGCAGCTCGACCTCGCGGGCAAAGCGCACCTCGCCGGAGATGGATCCCGAAGACCCCTGCGGCGCGCAGGCAACCGTCGCCGCAAGAGCCGTGACCACGACCGCCATCATGAATGGACGCGCTAAACGATGAGCCACCGGGTCACCAGCGAATCGGCTCCTACGGCGCCGAAGAGCAGGGCCAGATACAGGAGTGAGAACAGGTACAGCGCCCTGGCGCCCTCGGTTCCCTCACCGCGTACCAGGCGGACCGCCAGGACTATGAACCACACGCCCGGGCCGACGGCGCCGACCAGGTAGATCCAACCGACGGCGCCCGTCGCGACGAACGTCGCGGAGAGCACCACCAGCACCACGGTGTAGGCCAGGATCTGGCGCTTGGTCGCGGCCAGCGTGGCGACCACCGGCAGCATCGGGATCCCGGCGCGGGCGTAGTCGTCCTTGATCAGCAGGGCCAGGGCCCAGAAGTGCGGCGGCGTCCACAGGAAGATGATGGCGAACAGGTAGACGGCCGGTAGCTCGACCGTCCCGGTCACCGCCGCCCAGCCGACCAGGGGCGGGACCGCGCCGGCGGCGCCGCCGATGACGATGTTCTGGGGCGTTGTCCGCTTGAGGCCCTTGGTGTACACGAACAGGTAGAAAAGGGTGCCGACCATGGCGAGCAGGCCGCTCAGAACGTTCACGAAGGCAGCCAGGATCACGAAGGCGCCCAGGTTGAGGAGGATTCCGAAGCCGTAGGCCTGCCATTTGGAGACCCTCCCGCCTGCAACGGGGCGGGCGCTGGTACGGACCATCTTCTGGTCGATGTCGCGTTCGGCGCCGTGGTTGAGAGCGTTGGCGCCACCGGCCGCCAGGTAGCCGGAGACGATGACAAGGGCGGTCACCAGGGGATCGGGCCGGCCCTCGGCGGCCAGGAACATGCTCCCCACGGCCGTGATCAGGAGCAGGACCGTGATCCGGGGCTTGGTGAGCGCGATGTAGTCGCTCACCACCCTGGATGCGCGAGTGCCTGGAGCGAGCATCAACCGGCGCGCCCCGGGTACCGGGACCTCACCCGGAAGGTTCCAGGATCGAACTGCACCGCGACCATCAGCACCATCGACACCCAGGACATCGTCGCGAAGACCAGATGCAGGGACGCGATGAGAGGGGTCGAGCCCATCCATGCCGTCAGCGCGCCGACCTCGATCTCGATCACCAGGAACCCGGCCGTGAGCGCGGCCAACCAGCGGAGCTGGCCCCGCGCCGCGCCCTGTTTCCAAGCCACGTAGCAGGTACGTAACACGAGCACGGCCACGATGGCCACCATGTATCGATGGGTCATGTTGATGACGAAGGGCGTGCCTCCGGGGATGCTCGTACCGATGCAGAGCGGCCAGCTCGGACACGCGGCGCCGTAGTTCATCCCCACCATGTAGGACCCGAAGAGGATGGTTGCCAGCAGACCGCTCAAGCCGGCCCACGCCAACCTCCGATCCTGCCTGGAGACCCCGGTGTCGAGTTCCTGCGGGCCATCGGACCGATCATCGGGCGGACCGGCCAGCCAGGCGACGGCGAGGCCGGCCACGGTCAGCTCGGCCAGCCCCAGGTGGATCAGGCGCGTCCACCAGGAGAGTTCGCTCAGTACGGTGAGGCCACCGAGGACCGCCGCCGCAACCACCAGTGCCGTGCTCGCGGCCGTGGCCATGATGGCGGGTTTCGACGTTCGCAAGTGCCGCCAAGCCAGCACTAGCGAAGCCACCACCAGGACCCCCACGGCGGTCGCTGCCAGGCGGTGGGTGAACTCGAGCCAGATGTGGTAGTCGAAGGGTGGGATTATCTGTCCGTGACAGAGCGGCCAATCCGGGCATGCGTCTCCGGAACCGGTCACCCGGACGACCCCTCCCAGAGCGACCTGAGCGATCGCCGCTACCAGGCTTGCCAGCGTCACCGTTCTGTATCTGGCCCGACCCGATCGTGTACCCGCGGCGACATGTGGCATGGCTGATCCGCTCCGAGATTCGAATAGGGATTCCCTCTGCGCCATCCTGAATTCGCGGTTGCAGGAGGCTCCCGGAAGCTACCGGATCGGATCCCCTCCGATTCTAATCCGTCCTGCGTGATGGACCGGTCGCCGAGGACCGCCTGCCGGAGCGGTCGTTCCGCCACGCCGCAGGCTGGACGTATCGTCCTCACGGACCCGAGCGGTTCAGGCATCCCGACCAGGACATGGGGTCCCCATATAGTTGCCAAATGGAGGTACTCACCGTCATCGGCCGACCTGATCGGCATCTGTGGTGAGCCCGCGATCAGCGTTTCCCGCCGCGCCCGAGTTGGCGGTTACCCGCTGGTTCAATACCGCCGCCAGTCCGACCCTGGCCGACCTGCGGGGCGAGGTCGTGGTCATCGAGGCGTTCCAGATGCTCTGTCCGGGTTGTGTCTCCCACGGGCTGCCGCAGGCCAAGCGCATCCAGCACGTGTTCGGAGACGATGTCACCCTGCTCGGGCTCCACTGTGTGTTCGAGCACCACGAGGCCATGACCCCGGTCTCGCTCGAGGCGTTCCTCTACGAGTACCGCCTCACCTTCCCGGTCGGTGTCGATGCCCACGATCCCGGGTCGGCTCTGCCTGTCACGATGCGTCGATTCCAGCTCCGGGGAACCCCGAGCCTGGTTGCCATCGACCGGGCCGGACGTATCCGCCTCAACGCGTTCGGCCAGGTAGACGACCTCATCGTCGGCGCGACCCTCGCCCGTCTCATCGACGAGCCCCGGCCAGTGGCGGCGGATGAATGCGAGCCCGACACGGGAAACGCGTAACCCCGAGGTTCGGAACGCTACCGAGGTCGGGGTAGAGTTCGCGGACCGTGATTCATACATCTGGCACGAGTTCACGCTCCCTCGGCTTCCTCGGACCCGCCGGTACTTTCACCGAGGAGGCGCTGGTCACCCGGAAGTACCTGGCCGCCATGCGCCGGCAACCGTTCAACTCGATGCTGCAAGTTCTGAAGTCCGTGGAGTCCGGCGTGGTGGACGTCGGTTTCGTACCGATCGAGAACATGATCGAGGGGGCCGTCACCTCCAGCATCGACACCCTGGCCTTCGGAACCGGCCTGTTGATCCAGGACGAGGTGATAATGGATGTCAGCCTGGCGCTGATGGCGCTTCCCGGCACGGAACTCCGGAATGTCAAGTACATCCTCTCCTACCCCCTCGCCTCGGCACAGTGCAGCCGGTTCATCACACGGCGACTACCCGGCGCGGTGATGGTGGCGGCCAACTCGACGGCCGGCGCCGCCCGCGACCTGGTCGCCCGGGGGGACCCGGACACGGTGGTGATCGCTCCGCAGAGAGCCGCCGAGGTCTACGGTTTGGAGGTTCTCGAGGCGGGTATAGAGGATCGGTCCGGCAACCAGACGCGCTTCCTGCTGGTGGGCCGCGACACCGTCCCGCCACCGACCGGCCGGGACAAGACCAGCCTGGTCGTGTATCAGCGCGCCGACGCACCGGGGTCGCTGGTGGGGATCCTGGGCGAATTCGTCGCCCGGTCAATCAACATCACCAGCCTGCAGAGCCGTCCCACCAAGGCCAGCCTGGGGAGCTACTGCTTCCTCATCGACTGCGAGGGTCACGTAATGGACGAGAAGCTGGGCGACGCGCTACGCAACCTCCAGATGAGGGCGGCCAGCGTCAAGTTCCTCGGCTCCTACCCGGCGGACTCGGTCAGCCCGGTCGACGGTCCGGCCAACCGAGCATTGCGCGAAGACGTGGATGCTTCCTACGTCGACGATGAGGGATACCTGGTCCTGGCGGGCGTGCCCGACCAGACGAGCCGCGACGAAGCCGATGCGTGGCTGGCCGAAGTGCGCTCCAGAGTCGCCTGACGACGAGTCGGGGCGTCCGGGCTCAGGACTCGATCAGACCTTCCTGAGGCCGCGTCCAGGGCAGTGTGCTGACATACGCGGCCAGCGGGGCCGATGGGATCCGCATGGTGCCGAAGGGCACGTCGATGACCACCGGCGCTTCGCGTTCCAGGGCAAGCGGGATCAACGTCTCGAGATCGTGGGGGTCGTCCGCTCTCATCCCTACCGCTCCGAAGGACTCGGCGAACTTGACGAAATCCGGGTTGTGCAGGTCGGTCCCGTAGGTCCCGCCGAACGACCGGTCAAGGTCGCGGGCCACGTTGCCGTAGGAGTCGTTCCTGAAGACGACCACCACCACGTTGAGACCGTACTGGACCGCCGTGGCGAGCTCGGAGGAGTTGTACATGAAGCCTCCGTCTCCGGCCACGCACACCACGGGGTGGCCCGGCTTTGCGACCTTGACCCCCAGAGCAGTCGGGAAGGCGTAGCCGAGGTTGAACGAGTAGCCGGAGTCGATGTACGTCTTGGGCCGGTACACCTTGTAGTGCGTGCGGGCGTAGAAGCCGAACTGCGTCACGTCCCAGACCACGAACGCCTCCTCCGGGATGCCGCGCTGCATCGCCTCCAGGACCGCGTACTGGGGTTCCTTGAGCCGGATGTCGTAGTAGGCGATGAGCTTGCGGGCCGCCGTGACGGCCTCGGCCGGTGACGGGCGCTCGCCCGCGCCGGCCTCGACCAGGAGAGGAAGCAGCGCATGGATGGTGGCTCTGGCATCGCCGTGCAGGGGGATGGTGTTGGACTGGATCCTGCCGAGTTCGCTGTCGTCGATGTTGATGTTCACCAGGGTGGACGACTCGCCGGCCGGATTGCCGAGCGAGAATCGTGAGCCGATCCCTATGACCACGTCAGCGGACTGCATCACTTCGTAGAGCTGGTTCATCTCCTGCCGCTCGCCTCTGGGGCTGAAACACGAGCCGTAGGACAGCGCATGGCTGTCCGGGATGGTCCCCTTGCCTCCACTGGACGTCACCACCGGTATGTTGGTGGCCTCCGCCAGCTCGACCAGAGCGTCCTCCGCATTCGAGCGCGCCACACCGCCGCCGGCGAAAATCAGCGGCGTGCGAGAGGCGGCGATGACACGGGCGGCCTCCCGGAGGTCGTCGCGGCTCGGCACGATCCGGGGAATGTGGGCGGGGTTCCGCAGCCGGACCTCTTCCCGTTCCACTCCGGTCTCGGGCGGGATCTCGATCAGGACCGGACGCGGACGGCCCGTACGCATCTGCCTGAACGCTTCGAACACCGCATCCGGCACTTCGCGGGGTCTGAGCACCCGCCGTTGCCACTTGGTAACCGAGCGCACCGTGCCCGGCTGGTCCATGACCTCGTGAACGGCCCCGGCACCCTTGCCGATGGCGCCGCGCGGAATCTGGCCGGCGATCACGAGCACCGGCGAGGAGCGCGCGTACGCGTTGGTCAATCCGGACGCCGCGTTGTACAGGCCCGCCCCCGGAACCACGAGGGCCACCCCCGGCCTTCCCGAAGAGCGGGCATAACCGTCGGCCATGAAGGTGGTGGCCTGCTCGTGGCGGGTCGTGATCATCCGGATGCCCGGCTCGTCCCGCAGCGCGGCGACGATCCCGTATACCTGAATGCCCGGCACGCCGAACACGACCTCGACACCCTCGTTCGCGAGGGACTTGACGAGTGCTTCGCCGCCGCTCAGACTCACCATCGCGACACCGCAACCAGGCTTCCACCCAGATCAAGCATGCTCGCTCCGCTGGATCGACCCCGAACAGCGGAGTCCGACGCAGCATCGCACTCGAAACGCTCTCCAACTCTCAGCAAGACACCGGGCACACTACAACACGGTTCAGCGAGCAAGGGCACCAATCCGGATCGCCTAGGAAGGCGCGAGCCAACTGCCGGGGCCGCCGGCTGGTCTAGGACGGTTCCTCGGCGGCCTCGTTGCGGCGGTATATGGCATCGATCGCCTCGTCGAGTTCGTCTGCCCAACGCTGCGTCCTCGAGCGGAGTCGCATGTTCTGGTAGGCGCCCCACAGTGTCATGGCGGGTGGCACCAGCACGATGGAGACGATCAGCGAGTACGCGATCGTGATGGCCGCCGTGATGGCGAACTGCTGGGATGCGGCCAGGGGGGAGAACACCAGCACTCCGAGCCCGAGCGCCGTCGTCATGGCGGAGCCCAGCAGCGCCGATCCAGTGACCGAGAGTGTCTGGACCGCTGCCCTCTCAGGGTTGCGGTGGTGCCCGTACTCCTCGCGGTAGCGATGGATCATGTGGATGGTGTAGTCCACCCCGATCCCGATCGAGAGCGCGGTGATGATGGACGTGATGAGCGTGTACGGGATGTCCAGCAACGCCATGGTGCCCAGGACCGAGACAAGCACCAGCACTATCGGGAACACCGCCACGAATCCCAGGGCGGGCTGGCGGACCGTCATCCAGAAGAAGAGGGCGAGGACGGTCAGGGCCACCGCGATGGTGGTGCTGATGGCCTCGGTCTGCTGCTCGGTGATGGCGTCGGTGACGGTGAACGAGATGATGCTGGACGAGGTGGCGGTGAGCGCGCTGTCGTCGCCGAACCAGAGTTTCTCTATCTCGCGCTGGGTGTTCCTGGCCTGGGAGGTATCGCCTGCGAAGGCCGGGAACTGGAGCAGCATGGCATCGATTCCGTCCGGGTTGTTGACCAGGAGACGCCCGATGACGGGATCGACCGCCACCACCCTGTCGAGCACCTCCTGCATCAGCCGCGCATCGAGTTCGATTCCCGCAGCGGCCTCCTGGAACAGGGCGGCGAGCTCCGGGTCGTAGTTGTCGCCGGGCTGCCCGCTGTCGTTGATCCAGTCGTGCACTATCAGGTCGAAGGAGGCCTGGATCGGTCCTGCCGCTGCCCCGGGGCGGCGCGCCTCGTCCGCGAAGGCGGTGGTGAGGTCATGAAGGTCGATGAACGTGCGGGCCTCGGTGGCCTCGGCCTTCAGCAGCAGGGTGACCATCTCCGTCGAGCCGCCGATGGCCACATCGAGCGCCTCCATATCCTCCAGTAACCCCCCACCCCTGGGAAGGATGTCACGGATGCTGAACTCCGACTCGAGGTCCCGGGCCGCGAACCCGAGCCCGATCGTGATCGCGATAACGGCCACGATGTAAGGCGTGGGCTTGCGCGTCACCCCTTTCCCCAGGAATTCCGCCATCCGGCTGACACCGGGCAGGGCGGTCGATATCGGGCGGGGCTCCTTCAGCTTGCCGCGAGCCGCCCGCCTCCGGTCGATGATCGTCCGTCCGGCGGGAATGAGCGTCAGCATCACCAGGAGGGCCATTCCCACGCCCAGCCCCGCGATGACACCGAAGTCGTTGACTATCCCGATCGGGGAGAACAGGCTCACCAAGAGGCTCACGATCGTGGTGACCGCGGCCAGCGTGAGGGGCAGGCTGACGTGCCGAAGTCCCATCTGGACAGCCCCGGCGACATCCTCGCCGGCGAGGCGTTGCTCGCGGTAGTGCGAGACGATCTGGATGGCGTAGTCCACCGTGAGGCCGATCAGGATGATCGGCACCATCGTGGTGAGCGAATTGGGAGGGCCGACCAGGCCCAGCGCGTTGGGTCCTAGCCATCCCTCGGCGCCGACGACCCAGATGATCGACAGCAGGAGTCCTCCCAGCGTCAGGAGGAGGTCCGATACCGTCCGCATGAAGAGCAGGATCAGCACCGCAATCAGGAGGAAGGCCGCACCCACGAGCGGGGCCATTCCTTCCTCTGTGGCCTTCTTGTACTCGTCTTCTATTACCACGGGCGAGATGCTGCTCACCCGCAGCGGGCCCTCGTCCGCATCCGCCAAGTCGTCGACCGTCCGCGAGGCGGCGTAGATCCGCTCGTCGTTGGTGTCCGTCAGGTTGATAGTGGCGATGGCGATCGGAGTCCCGTCCGCGTCCACTCCGGTCATGGCGTCGAGTGCCTCTCCGATGCCCGGGACGTTGCGGACGGAGTCGATTTCCGCCTGCGTGACCGACCCGAGGGCGTCCACCTGGAGCACGGCCTTGACCAGGAACGAGGGCGCGAAAACGGGATCGGGAGGCGCTAGCATGTCCCTTACGCTGGGATCGGTGACGATCTCTCCGATCAGGCTGTCCATCTGGGAGAGCCCCTCGGGCGTGAGCGCATCCCCGCGGAAGATGAGCGTGGCTACGTGCGCCTCGGCCTCGCCCCCGAAGAGCTCATCTATCTCGTCCAAAGCCTGGGCGACGGCGCTGCCGTCGGGAAGGGTCTCGGCGGTCTCCGGCGGCTCCGCGCGCTGTGCCGAGCCGGCGCCCAGGAAAACGGTGACGACGAGGAGCGCGGCGATGGTGACCCATGGGTAGCCGGTCACCAGCCGGCGCAGCCGATCGAGTGCCTTGCTCATGGCTGAAGAAGGATCACGTCGCTACTAATCATCCCAACTTCCCCTAAGAGCGGACCCTTTCATGGGCTGAAAGCCAGACCCGAATTCACCTTGAAGTCATGGTTCAGCGCCACGAATCCTAACAGTGACCTGACTCGGCCATCGATCGTGTCATCCCTTGGCCTTCTTGAATCGCCAGCCGTGCATAAGGCTTCCATAGTGGTTGAACGAGCGCTTTGCCTCCAGGTCGTCGAAGGGGTAGTCCGCGCCCATCTGGGTCGCGGCTGCGAGTCCGCTAACGAAGCAGGTCTCCTGGCTGTTAATCAGCGTGTGGGCTCCACAGTGCCAGGTTCTTCTCTTGCCCTGGATGAAGCGGAACAGGTAGATGAGCAGTGTGGCCTGGCGTACGTCGTGCACGATGTGTTGAAACCACCACCTCCCTACGATCTTCTTTTCATCGATCCGGCTGGTCGGGTTGTAGGTGACAAGGCAGGGTTTGTCGGACTGGTTGGCCCACGGCTGCTGGTTGTGCATAATGTACGTTATTTCATAGTTGTCGGGCCTGGCACCGTATTGTTCGATGTGGTTACTCCGCGTCTTCAGCGGCCTCACCTCATTGTCCGGGAGGACCGTGAAATCCGAGTGCACCACCGTGTGGTTGTGGAGTTCGCTCTCGTAGCGTATCGACGACAAGATGTAGCGCTCCAGCATCGTGGGTTTGTCGAGGATCATCATCGTCTGGTTGGCATTACACGCCAGAATCACGTCATCGAACGTTTCTTTCACACCGTCCTCATCCTCGATCACGACGCAGGATGCCTGGCGATACACCTTCCGGACCGGCCGGTTGAGATAGATCTTGTCCCTGAACTCGGCCGACAGGTGCTCGTAGATCCGTCGCGTGCCTCGGTCCCATGTCTGCATGGGAGTCGCCGCTTCGATGTCGAAGAACTCGAGGTACCTCGAGAACAGGGCCGCAGGCATGTCGAACACATTGGTCGCCATCAGGAAATTGACGAACATGGGCTTCAGTATCTTGTACCGGAAGTCCCCGGAGAACCCACCCATATTCAGCACCGTTCCCATGCTGATGTAGTTGAACGGGTTGAGAGCGTTCACCAACTTCGACCGGGAACGGCTCAGGCGGCCGAACCGATGCAGGCGCCTCAGGATCCGTTGGAACTTCTGGATCTCGGATCCGAGCTGCGTCCTGATCTCGGAGTCGAAGTCGTGGGCGTAGACATCGCCACGGTATCTCACGCTGTAGCTGAACCTGGTGTCGACCAACTCGATCCCGAATCGCTCCATCAGCAGCACGATGTGGTGGTAGACCGACGGGATGCAGGCGGTCACGGAGATATCGAACGGGATCGAACCCCCATCATCCTGGGGCATCTCTACCGTCACCGCATTCCCCCCGAGCCGGTCCCCAGCCTCGAACAGCCTGAAGTCGAACCGGTCAGGATGATGATGCAGCCCCCAGGCGGCGCCCAGCCCGGAGATCCCCCCACCAACAACAGCAATACGCCTCGACATCGGTTAGCTCAACCTTCGGAGCGGCTCTCCGTCATCCCGGTGTCCTCCAGCTTCATCGACAGCGCCGGCAGGATGGCCAGGAGGGAGAAAATTCCGGCCACCCTGAACAGGCTTTGGAACACCGTCACGCCGGCTTCGATCAGGGGGGCCGCCGTTTCTTCGTACGACCCGCCGATCGTTACATCGGCGGTCATGCTGTAGAACTGTTCTATCCCCCAGGTGGACAGGGCGGCGAGGCCCAGCGCCATACCCACCATCCGGGCCGCGGTGATCAGCGAGGCGGCGGTGCCCCAGTAGTGGCTGGGGGCTGCGCTGAGAGCTGTGACGCTGATGGGGGGGATGACCAACCCGAATCCCAGGCCCGCCGTCACGAGCGGCCCCGTCAGCTCGAATTGCTGCACCTCGGTTTCCCAGTTACCCATGAAGATCAAGCCCACCCCGATGAGCACCAGCCCGGCGATGGTGGCGGCCCTGACTCCTGTCCAGCGCATGATGTAGCCGCCTATCAAGGCTCCCGGCGGGATGGCGGCCGTGAGGCGGACCAGATGGAGGGCGGCCTCCCAGGTCGGCTTCTCCATGACGGTGTTGGCCATCAGGGGAACGGCGACCAAGCCGATGATCAGGGCTATACCCACCACGAACTGGACGGCGTTGGCGGTTACGAACGCCTTGGAGCGGTGCAGGAACGCGGCCACCAGCGGCTGCTCGGCCCGCTTCTCCACCCTGACCAGAAGGGCTACGAGGCATACACCCACGGCCAGCATCAGGTACGGGACGATGGACTCGAGAGAGAATATGGCCCGCTGGGACAGTGCGGCGGTGATAATCAGGAGCGCCGCTCCCAGGAGTAGCGCGCCGAGGTAGTCCATCTTGGCCTCGCGGTTGGGACGGTTCGGCAGGACGGCCAGAAGCGCCATCAGCAGCAGGCTCTGTGGTACGTCGAACCAGAAGATCCACCTCCAGCCGATCCACTCGATGATGGCGCCACCGTAGAGAGGACCGAGGACCGACCCGGCCTCGGCCGCGGCGGCCACAAGACCGAGCGTCACCCCTCGGTGGCGGGCCGGGACGGCCGCCACCGCCATGGCCATGGCGATCGGCACCGTGGCGCCGCCGCCGGCGGCCTGGAGGACCCTGGCCGAAACGATCCACGGAAAGTTCGGCGCCACCGCCACCAATGCCGACCCGATGGCGAACACGAGCAGCGCCAGCTGGAAGATCTTCACCCGGCCGTGGACGTCGGACAGGCGCCCGGCCAGCGGCATGGCGACGGTGTAGCTGACCAGGTACCCGGTGATGATCCACGAGGCCGAGTCCAGGTCCGTCAGGGGGATCTTCAACTCCAGCATGACGGTGGGCAATGCTGTGTTGACCACCGTCTGATCCAGGGCGGTCGAGAAAACCCCTAGACAGATGATCGTGAGGATCCCCGTCTGGGAAGACCCCCACGCGACGAGGCGTGACCTGACCGCGTTCACATTCAGGAGGTGGAATCCGGCAGTTGAATGTCGACAGGTGTGTTGTAGTCCGAGAGGATGATCAGACGGCTGGTGCCCTCGCCGTCGTCATCGAAGATCTGGCCGGCTATGCGGATCTGCCGCAGTTCGTGGTCCGTCTCACCGATCCAGAGGCTCAGATCGATCGGGTGACCGGTATCCGCGGACGTGATGAGGGTGGACAGGTCTTCGGACATGAGCGTTCCATCAACCCGGATCGCCGGGCCACCCCCGATCGACTCCGTGGCTGTGATGGCGGCGTCCTGGACCAGGGGCAGCAGATTGCTGAGAGTGATGCCCAGTCCGACGAAGTTGAAGGGAACCTGATCCAGGGGCAGGGGGCTCCAGGGTGCCCCGGCCGAGAACTTCATGAAGGCGACGTCGCCGACAGCCACGATCTCTATCTCCGCGAATCCCATCGCCGGGGACTCGACCTCCACGACTATGTGGGCGCTGTCGGGAGACTCAACTTCTCCGTCCACGTTCTTCAGCGTCGCGCCGAAGAACTTCGCTCCCGTCTCGTTCTCGTCGATCATCTGGAAGGTCGCCGTAGAGAAGCTGGCCAGATTCTCTCCCGTGCGCGCCAGCACCTCCTCCAACGACAACTCGGGTTCCGGTTCGGTCGTCGTGGGAGCAGGGTCGCTCCCGCAGGCGGCAACGAGGAGCAGGAAGGCCAACGCCAGTGCGACGAGCGATGGGATCCGGATAGCTGATCTGACTACGTTCATCCGCCCACCTCCGTGGCCATATCGGCACCGCCCCGGTGCATCGAGGCCCTAGTCCGAAACGATAGCCGCCGGAACTGCGCGAGGCGGGTGGCTCCGACTCTCGACATTGTTCACCGTGTCGGGTTAAGCCGCCGTGGGTAGACTTCCTGATCGGTAGCCAAAGACGTCAGCGAAAGGTGGTTGCCGTGGCGGACACACGCCCTGACGAGCACGGATCTCGCGAGCATGATCCTCCCGGCCACGATCACCATGGGCATGATCATTCCCGGCATGCTCATGATGAACACGACGACCACCACGGCCATGACCATTCCGGCCACGATCACGATGGGCATGATCATTCCGGCCACGATCATGATGACCATGGTCACCATGGGCATGATGACCACTCCGGCCATGATCATGACGACCACGACGACCATTCCGGCCATGACCAACACGGCCACGACCACCACGGGCATGGTCATGGGCATGGTGGCCATGACCACTCTCACGATCTGCGAGGCGTCAGCAAGCGCGCCCTGACCATCGCGCTAATACTCATCGCCGGGTTCATGTTCGCCGAGGTCATCGGCGGCGTACTCACGAAGAGCCTGGCCCTGCTTTCGGACGCCGGCCATATGGTCTCGGATGCCATGTCGATTGCTCTTGCCCTGGTAGCCCTTCGCTTCGCGGAGAGGGAGGCCACGGTGGAGCGCACGTTCGGCTACCAACGCCTTGAGGCTCTCGCCGCGATGGTAAACGCCCTCACCCTTTGGATCGTCGGCTTTTGGGTGCTCATCGAGGCCTATCACCGGGTACAGGACGTCCCGGATGTGGAAGGTGTCGGCATGCTCATCGTGGGCGTGCTCGGGTTACTGGTCAACGTGTTGGCGGCGTGGGTGCTCCACCGTTCCGCCAAGGACAGCATCAACGTAGAGGGCGCCTTCCAGCATGTCATGGCCGACCTGCTGGGGTCCGTGGGTGTGGTCATCTCGGGCATCGTCATCATCACGACCGGATGGAACACGATCGATCCCATCCTCAGCGTGGTCATCGCCCTCCTGATCCTCCGGAGTGCTTGGCCGCTGTCGGTCAAGGTCTTCCATGTGCTGGTGGATTCGGTTCCCGCGGACATCGACGTCTACAAGTTGGGGAGCGATCTCGAGGTCGAGGGGGTCACCCTGATCCACGATATCCATGTCCGGGCCGTCAGCTCGGATGAGACAACGTTCTCCGGCCACATCATGATCGATCCGGATTACGAGGGAGACGCAAACCAGCTGCTTCGCAGGCTCCGTGACATCATCAAGGGACATGGCATCAACCACATCACCATCCAGGTGGACAAGACCATGTCACCCAGTGGCGAACTGGGATGCGATGAGAACCACCACGTCAACTACCTGGCGGCCCGCTCGAGAACTCGTTTGTAACGAGTTCTCGGTAGCCGGCAGGACCAATTACCGACTACCGACCAGCAACTAGTAGGGGCTACTCGTCGTCGAAGTTCTCCGGCATGAGGACGAACTCGGGATAGGACTCCATACCGAGTTCGGCCACGTCCTGGCCCATCTGCTCGGCCTGTACGGATACCCGCAGCCCGATGGTCCGGTCGAGAAGCGTCCAAACAGCCCACGACACGGCGAACACGAACGCTCCGACCGCGATGATCCCGACCAGTTGTACGCCGAAGTTGATGTCGGGGCTGGCGATAGTGGCGGCCAGAGTCCCCCAGATGCCGCAGACAAGGTGGGCGGGAATCGCTCCCACGACATCATCGACCTTGAGCTTCTCGAGGCCTTTGATCCCCAGCGTGCAGAGGACGCCGCCGACAGCGCCGATGATTACCGCCCAGTAAAGACTGTTGTGGGTCGGGGCGGCGGTGATGGAGACCAGGCCGGCGATGGCGCCGTTCAGTCCCGCAAACAGATCGATACGCCCCAGGAGCGGCCTGGAGACGGCCAGGGCGGCCAGCACGCCGGCGCAGGCGGCCAGGTTGGTGTTGACCAGCACAGTGCCCATCGCCACCGCGTCGAGGGCCGACCCGAGGGCCAACTGGGAACCACCGTTGAACCCGAACCATCCCAGCCACAGGATGAACACGCCCAGCGTCACCGCCAGAACGTTCGAGGGTGGAGTGGGCTTGACCGATCCATCCTTTCGGTACTTGCCCAGCCGGGGGCCTATGACCAGCACGCCGGCCAGGGCCGCCCAGCCTCCGACACTGTGCACGATGGTCGAGCCTGCGAAGTCCGAGAACCCCATCTCGGCCAGCCATCCTCCGCCCCACGTCCATGCCCCGACGACCGGGTAGATGAAAGCGGCCAGGATGAGCGTGAATCCGAAGAAGGGCCACAGCTTGGCCCGCTCGGCGATCGCTCCCGACACGATGGAGGCGGTCGTGGCGACGAACACCATCTGGAAGAACCAGTCGGACAGGACGCTGTAGCTGTTCGAGACGACATCCTCGACTGCCCCGGCGGAGCCGGAAAGGAGGTCGATCTCGGCAGGGGATGACGAGTAGAAGAGTTGGAAGGACCCGATCAGACTGCCCACGTCCACGTACATCAGGTTGTAGCCGATCACGAAGAAGGCGAGACAGGCGATCGAGTAGATCCCGATGTTCTTCAGGCAGATCATCGACGAGTTCTTGGTCCGGACCGCGCCCGACTCCAGCATGGTGAAGCCGGCGCACATCCACATCACGAGCGCAGCCCATACCAGGAAGGAGAAAGTGTTGAGGATGAAAGCTACCTCGCCCTCCGCCATCTCCGCGGCCGAGGCCACGGTGGGGCGCAGGAGGAGCAACCCGAGGGTCAGTATCCCTGCCACCATGATCCTCATCCTCGACTTGGAGCGCCCCCTCTGCGCAACTAGGTCCATACCAATCCTCCCTCAACGAACGGATTCGCCGAGTCTAGAGGATCGGATTGCGCGGGGCCGGTTACGGAGGCTCGCAGTGGCCTCGTGTTGCGATTGCGATATCCCGTTCTACACTGTGGGTCCCGCACCCGCACCGATCCGGGGAGTCGACATGTCCAGAATCTGCATGGTCACCGGCAAGAAGCCGACATTCGGCAAGAAAGTGTCGTTCTCGCACAAGCGATCCAGCCGGCGCTGGACTCCCAACGTTCAGAAGAAGCGCTACTGGGTTCCCTCGCAGCGGCGCTACGTGACCCTCACGGTCAGCACCAAGGGGATCAAGACCATCGACAAGAAGGGGATCGAGGCGGTGATGGCGGATCTCCGGCGGAGGGGCATCAAAGTCTGATCCCCCGGCGCCGGTCCTGCCCGCCCGCCCGGTGTCCTGATTCGGTAGTTCGCCATCGACACCCCCGAGCCGACCAGAACGCGAAAATCGCCGGAACACGCCCCTCCCCGGCGGGCCCATCCCCCAGCCACCACCTCCTTCGGTCCGAACGCGTTCCGCCATCCCCTGACGGGTCCGCTCCCGAATTGATCCCGGTTCCGGTTTCCTCGACGTCGAAAAGCAAGAAACCGGCGGTGCTTGTGACTGCCGGACAGTATGCGACGGGTCTGTGACGTGTTCAACCCCCTTGTTGGGCGCCGGACCCACGCCGCCCGCGACGGGTCGCAGAACGCGGCGAACGAAAGACACGGGACGTCTTTAGTACGCGCCCATCGCCTGATAGCGACCGTTCGACGACTCCACCACCAAAGGCATGCCGTAGATGGCGGTCAGGGTCTCTCCCGTCATTACCTCCCGGACCGGACCCGAGGCCCGTACCCGTCCCCCTGCCATGATCAGGATGTCCTCGAAGCCGGGTGGGATCTCCTCCGCGTGGTGCGTCACCAGGATCACCGTCAGGCCGCCTGCTCCGTCGCCCATGGCGGCCAGGGAGGCGATCAGGCGTTCCCGGGCTCCGAGATCGAGGCCGGTTCCGGGCTCGTCCAGTAGCAGCAACTCGGGTCGCGCCATCAGTGCCCGGGCGATCAGCACCCGCTTCCTCTCGCCCTCCGAGAGGGTGGCGAACTCCCGGTCCGCCATGGCGGCCACTCCCATCACCTCCATCTGCTGCTCGGCGTAGCACCGGTCCTCCGGTGTGTAGGAGTGCCATCTGGTGTCCACGAACGCGGCGTGGAGCCCGGTCATGACCACGTCCCGGCACGGCAGGTAGCGCCGTACCAGCGAGGACGGGGCGGGGCCCACGTATCCGATCCGGGGCCGGAGCCGGCGGACGTCGGTGCGTCCCATGCGTTCGCCCAGGATGGTGGCTGTGCCGCCGGTCGGGAACTGGTAGGTCGATATGACCTGGAGGAGGGTGGTCTTGCCGGCGCCGTTGGGTCCGAACAGTACCCAGCGCTCACCGGTGCCGACCCTCCAGTCGATGCCGGAGACGAGCCGCTTGCCGGCCTTCAGGACGGTCACGTCTCGGAGATGGATGGCCGGGACGCCCATCCCGGCCTCAGTAGCCTTGTCGCGGGTCGTAGACGGGGAAGGGCGCCTCCCCGCGCTCGAGGCGCCGGATGTTGGCCGCGATCAGGGGCGCCGCAGTCGGTGCCCTGGTGAAGCCGCTGGTGTGGGGGGTGATACGGACCCGGGGGTGGTCCCAGAGCGGCGATCCGGGGGGGAGGGGCTCGGTCTCCGTGACGTCCAGCACCGCGGCAGAGAGGACACCCTTGTCGAGTGCCGAAACGAGGTCGGGCTCGATCGTGGTCGCGCCCCGACCGAGGGAGATGTAGATCGAACCGGGCGCGAAGTGCGCCAGGACGCTTGCATCGATCAGCCCTCGCGTCGCGGGCGTGTCAGGGAGGACGTTGATGACGGCCCTGGAGGCGGAGACCATGTCCTTGAGACCGTCGCGACCCCGGTAGTGGGTGACACCCTCATCCTTGCCTCCGGTCCGGGTCCAGGCGTTGATCGGGTAGCCGAGTCCGGCCAGGCACTTCCCGATGTGGCGACCGATGGCGCCGAAGCCGAGGATGCCGACCGGGAAGTCGCCCGTGGCGGTGGCCCGGATCGGCCTCCACACTTTCTCGTCCTGCCGGTCGAGGTAGGTATCCATCTTGCGATGGAAGTGCACCACCCAGTGACCGGCGTAGGCGGCCATTTCCCCTGCCATCGTCTCGTCGGCCAACCGCACGATGGGAACGTCCGGGTAGTCACCGCCGGCGAACTGCTCCACCCCGGCCGTCGTCGCCAGGATGGCGCGCAGGTTCGGGTAGCGGCGCATGTCTTCCGTGTCGTGGACCCAGAAAATGGCGTACTCCACGGAGTCAGGGTCGTGGATGTCCGGCCAGAGCTGGATGTCCATGTCAGGCAACTCCCGAGCCAGCATGTCGAACCACTCGGCTCGCTCCGAATACGGGTTCAGCATGATCGACACGGGACAAGTCAACCAGATTGTGGGGACCGTTACGTCGAATGGCCGGACGGCGTGGCCCCGGACCTCTGCCCCGGCGCATCGGGCCCAAGCGGAGGTACCCTCAGAGCGAGGCATGCCGCTTCGGGGCCTACCCGGGCGACCTGACTCGATTCGACGAAACCGGGGCGATCGCTCCACAGAAAGGGAGGATTCATGCCCGACGCGCTTCCGTGGACCTCTTCGGAGGATGCCAACCGGCTTCTCGCCGCCAGTCCGCTGGCTCTCATGATCGGGATGCTGCTGGACCAGCAGGTGAGGATGGAGGTGGCTTTTCACTCCCCGCACGCCCTTCAGGAACGGTTGGGACAGCCGCTGGACGCGGCCGGCATCGCCGCAGTCGACGGGGACGAGCTGGAGGCTATCTTCCGGGGCCCGCCCGCCCTCCACCGCTTTCCCAACGCCATGGCTCGGCGCACGCAGGCGCTGTGCCAGGCGCTTTCCGATCAGTACGACGGTGACCCGGCCGCCATCTGGAGGACCGCCTCGGATGGCCGCGAGCTGCTGAGGCGGCTCAAGAAGCTCCCCGGATTCGGCGACGCCAAGGCCCGCATCTTCGCGGGCATCGTCGGAAAGCGGCTCGGCGAGGGCCCGCCGGGCTGGGAGGACGTGGCCGCCGACTGGCCCTCCATCGCCGACATCGCCGAGTTCGACCAGATCGATGCTCTGCGCCAGGCCAAGGCGCGCATGAAGGCCGAGCAGAAGGCGGCCAAGGGCAGGCGGTGAGGACGTCCGGCGGGGTCCGGGTGGGGGAGGGAAACCGGGACCGGTCGGAGGGGCGCCCCTTCGTGATCGGTGTTGCGGGCGGGTCGGGCTCGGGCAAGAGCACGATCTGCAAGGCGATCGTCGACCGGATCGGCCCTGAACACGTGGCGCTGATCGCCCACGACGCCTACTACCGGCACCGGCCCGAGATCTCGTACGAGGAGCGGACCAAGGTCAACTACGACCATCCCGACTCGCTCGAGACCGAACTCCTCCTGGTCCACCTGGAGAGCCTGGCGGCCGGGGAGACGATCCAGCACCCCCTGTACGACTTCTCCCGGCACCTGCGCAGGTTCGAGACCGTTTCCATCCCGTCGCGGCCGGTGATCCTGATCGAGGGGATACTGACGCTGGTGGAGCCCGACGTGCGCAAGGCGCTGGACCTTCGAGTGTTCGTGGACACCGACGCCGACCTGAGGGTGCTGCGCCGGGTGGAGCGTGACATGCGGGAGAGAGGGCGATTGCTCGAATCGATAGTCGCCCAGTACCAGGCCACCGTGAAGCCCATGCACGAGCGGTTCGTGGAGCCCTCGAAGCGGCACGCCGACCTGGTCATCCCCGAGGGTTACAACCGTAAGGCCGTCAGCGCGCTGGTGGCCATGATCCGCGAGGTCCTAGACCGTCGATAGTCCCCCTGGGACGAAGTCCTGGCGAAGCCGGATCGGTCCTGCGGCGCGCCATATACTCCGACCATGGATCGGTCCTCCATCGCAATCGTCGGGGTCGGCGCCATGGGCGGCGCCCTCTTGTCCGGCCTCCTCGAGGCCGGCTGGACCCCTCCGGACCTGACGCTGATCGAGGCCTACGAACCTCGGGCCGCGGAGCTGCGCGAAACCACCGGCTGCCGGACCGTGACCGCACCGGCCGATGGCATCGACGGCCAGGACATCGTGGTGCTGGCGGTCAAACCCCAGGACATCCACGGTGCCCTGCTTCAACTGGCCGAGGTGTTGACCGCCGATCAAGTACTCGTGGCGCTGGTCGCCGGGGTTCCGATCAGCGTGTACGAGCGGGCTCTCGGCGAGGTGCCGGTGATCCGGACCATGCCCAACACGCCCGCACTGGTAGGTGAGGGGATCACCGCCTGCGCGGCCGGCGCCCACGCCACCGCCGATCACCTGGCTATGGCCCGGACCGTACTGTCGGCCGTGGGCCTGGTGGAGGAGGTCGACGAGGCCCTGATGGATGCGGTGACCGCGGTGTCGGGGAGCGGACCGGCCTATGCCTACCTGCTCGCCGAGGCGATGGTTGCCGAGGGAATCCGCCAGGGACTCGATCCGGCGACAGCGCTGCGGCTGACGGCGCGGACCATCAGGGGCGCAGGGACGATGATGGAGACCTCCGATGACGACCCATCCGTGCTGCGCCAACGGGTGGCGTCTCCGGGCGGCACCACCGCCGAGGCCCTGGCGGTCATGGACCGGCGCGGTTTCGTGGACGTGGTCCGTGAGGCGGTAGCCGCCGCGACGGACCGCTCCATTGAGCTCGGAGAGATCGCCGCCGGCTCGTAACCGTTTGGTCGACAAGTCCGGCAAGGCTGCGCTCTACACTCGGGCGACCGTCCGAAACACGGAGGGAGCCCGGATGCGCCGCAAGTTCACCGCCGCCGAGATACTGGTGTTCCTGGGAGTGCTGGCGGCGGTCGGAACCCTGGCGAGTTGGTTTGCCGGACAGTTTCCGGGCCACGCCGAGAGCCCCGTATCCCGCAAGGTGTTCGTCAACATCCCGGCCGCGCTGGAAGGCATGTTCTACGTGGCGGTGGCGGGCTTCCTGTTCCTGACCTTCTACCTGTTCGCGCTCCGGGCCAAGAACTGGCAGCGGGGCGCGCCCGACCGGCGCACCGGTCACTGGAGGGAGCGGCTGGAGGCCATGGGCGCCGGACTCCGGATGCAGACGCTCATGCGCGACCGCGGCGCCGGGCTGATGCACTCCATGGTCTACTACGGGTTCGTGGTGCTGTTCCTGGGTACCGTGACCCTGGAGATCGACCACCTGCTACCGGCGGCTTTCAAGTTCCTCCAGGACGATGTCTACCGGGCCTATTCCTTCATCCTGGATGCGGCGGCGCTGGTGTTTCTCGGGGGGTTGGCCTGGGCCTTCGTGAGAAGGTACGGGCAGGCGCCGTGGCGCCTGCGGTCCAAGACCCGACCCGAGGACTTCTGGATCCTCGTGACCCTGGCCCTGATCGGCGTTAGCGGGCTGGCAACCGAAGCGGCCCGGATCGCGGTCGAGAACCGGCCGTCCTATGAGGTGTGGTCATTCGTGGGCTACCCGCTGTCGCTGCTCGTGCCGCAGGTGTCGGCTGCGGGGATCCACCAGGTCATCTGGATAATCCACGTGGCTTCCTTCCTGGCATTCCTGGTGGTGCTGCCCACCACCAAGCTCCGGCACATGGTCACCTCGCCGGTCAACATGTTCCTGGGCCCCAAAGAACGGCCACCGGGGGCCATGCGGGAGATGCCCAACCTGATGGAGGTCGACGACATCGAGACCGTGGGCGCGTCGCTCGTGGGGGAGTTCACCTGGAAGCAGCTGCTCGACACCGACGCATGCACGGTGTGCGGGCGGTGCACATCGGTATGCCCTGCCACCGCCACGGGCAAACCGCTGGATCCGCGCGAGATCGTGCTCAAGCTCGGTGAGGTGGCGGCCCGGACGGCCGACCCGGCCGTCACGCCCCCGGTCTCGGTGGACGAGGCCATCACCGTGTCTGCCGACAACGTGTTCGAGCGGATCACCCCCGAGGAGCTCTGGGCCTGCACGTCGTGCAAGGCATGCGACGAGATCTGTCCGGTCGACATCGAGATCCTGGACAAGATCCTCGATATGCGCCGCTACCTGGCTTTGATGGAGGCGGACTTCCCGGCCGAGTTGGGGAAGGCCTACCTGTCGATGGAGAACTCCTCCAATCCTTACGGTATGGGCCAGGCGGACCGAGCGGCGTGGACCGCCGAGTTGGACTTCGAAGTGCCCATCCTCGGCCAGGATGTGGACACGGCCGAGTATCTCTACTGGGTGGGTTGTGCCGGCTCGTTCGATGACCGTAACCGGAAGGTGACGGTGGCGACCGCCCGCCTCCTTCATGAGGCCGGGGTCAGCTTCGCCATACTGGGTCCAGCCGAGTTGTGCACGGGTGATCCGGCCCGGCGGTCGGGAAACGAGTTCGTCTTCCAGATGCTGGCCATCCAGAATGTCGAGACGCTCGAGGACCGGGGGGTGCGGAAGGTCATCACCCAGTGCCCGCATTGCTTCAACACCCTGAAGAACGAGTACCCGCAGTTCGGCGGGGACTACGAGGTGATCCATCACAGCCAAGTCCTGTCCGACCTGGTGAGCCAGGGCCTGCTCCGGACCAGGAACGGGAAGTCCAAGACGGTCACCTATCACGATTCCTGCTACCTCGGGCGCCACAACGGCGTGTACATGGCCCCCCGGGGAGTGGTGGCTTCCATCGGCGGGATCAACGTGGTGGAGATGGGCAGGTCCGGGACCCGCTCTTTCTGTTGCGGCGCCGGCGGTGCACAGATGTGGATGGAGGAGCGGGTCGGCAAGAAGGTCAACATCGACCGGGCCGAGGAAGCGGTGGCAACCGGCGCGGACGAGGTAGCGGTGGCGTGCCCCTTCTGTTACGTGATGCTCGATGACGGCGTGCGCGAGCTTGGCGAGGAGGAGTCGGTGGCTGTCCGAGACATCTCGATGATCCTGGCCGACTCCGTCTTCGAAGACTAGTCTCTAGTTGTTAGTCTCTAGTCTCTAGTTATGACTAACAACTACCAACTAGCGACTACACGTGTGGGGGGAGTGACTGCCAGAGGTCGTCGAGCTGCTTATGAAGGACGCCGGCCTCGGGCGCCACGTATCCGGAGTCACCGCGACGCTTGACGATCACTCCTATCTGCCTCAGCCAGCCCAGCACGACATGTCCTTGGTAGGCAGGAGGCGTCGAGCCGTCTTCGGAGAGGGCGGTGAAGATGTGCCGGGTGGGGATGGGGTTGTCGGGCCCTCCGTTGGCGGCCAGGTAGCCCACGATGGCCTCCACCTGCTGCCGGGACGCCCGTACGGTGTAACGGTTCCCGCTCTTCTTCGAAGTCACGGTCTTGACGAGGACGTCGCGGTCCCTGGTGTACCAGGCCGGCCGTCCGGTGCTTCTAGCGAGGTAGGAGGTCAGCCGCGGGTCCTCGAACTGAGCGTACGAGAGGGCCTGGCGGTTGCCGGACACTTTGGAGAGGCGGACGCTCTCGGCGCGGGTGGCGGTCTCCTTGACCGCTCGGGCGAAGGAGGCCAGGTGGACAGCGTCGTCGTACCGCCCTCCGGACAGGGCGGTCTCGGCCCTCGCCCTCAGTATTTCTTCACAGGCGCGAAGGGCGGCCTCGGCCCAGGCCATACTGTCGGTTTGTGTCGAAGTGTTTCGGCGTGCCATACTTGTCCGAGACTATTGAACGTGTCCGATCTCCATAGGACTCTATTAACTGTGTGATAGGACGGTTCGGGAGTAGTGACCCGGCTCGACGAACCTGTCTCTGCGAAGAATCAGGCTCCCAGCCTCTCGCCGGCTCAACGGAGCTACCTGCCGGATCCCGCCACAATAACCACGGCCTAGACCGCGAAGGTAGCACCGAACGGGCTCCATTCACAGGATTTACACACCGGTCTCGCCTTGCCGAGTGGACATCCGTTCCGATTACCCTCCGGCCCATGAGGATCGGTTATCAAGGCGAAGGCCTTTCATACTCGGACCAGGTGGCGATCCGGCTCTTCCCGGAGGCACAACGGGTCGGTTTCGGCAGCTTCGCTCGGGCCTTCCAGGCGCTCGGGCACGGTGATGTCGATCGGCTGGTGCTGCCGATCGAGAACTCCACCGTCGGGAGCATCCTGCCGGTTCTCGACCGCCTGGCCCGGCACCCGGTATCGATCATCGGCGAGCACCTCATCGAGGTGCGCCATGCTCTGATCGGCCTCCCGGGATCGACCATCGACGGTATCGAGGAGGTCTGGTCCCATCCCCAAGCCCTCTCACAGGCGGACGACCGCATCGAGCAGGCAGGATGGAACCCGATTCCTTTCTATGACACGGCGGGCGCGGTAAGGGCCGTTGTCGAGAGAGGCGATCCTTCGGTGGCGGCGCTTGCCCCCCGCCACACGGCCCGGCGCCATGGCGGGAAGGTAC
This sequence comes from bacterium, assembly GCA_028820935.1. NCBI lineage: Bacteria > bacterium. Next base: position 27,995 of record JAPPHZ010000036.1, read on the forward strand.
TCCAGGAGGACTTCCTGGATCGGGACCACAACACCACCCGGTTCGTGATCCTGGCCAGCGACGGATGGGAGGTGAGCGAGGACGCAAACAAGACTTCGATGGTGTTCGAGACGGCGCACTCACCCGGCGCGCTGGCCCTTGCCCTGACCGAACTCGGCCTGCGGGGCGCCAACCTGACCCACCTGCAGTCGCGGCCCGCGGACGAGGCCTGGAAATACCGGTTCTACGCCGACATGATCCACAAGCCCGGTCCGCAGGGAGTGAAGGACGTCCTCGAGCCCCGCCCGGCCACCCTGGCTGCGTTGCGGATACTGGGTACCTACCCGGCCGCCGAGGTCCCCTGATAACAAACGAGCCCAAGAGGTGGGACAGGTTCCACCCTGGTCGACCTCGCCGCCCATGCGTCGAGGGGAATCAGCGCCCGCCGGCACTCCCATTGTGGCCGACGCTCTCGATGTAGAAGAGGGCGACATCGACCGGCCCGTCGCCGGTCTGTATCTCGGCGAAATCGACCCCCACCTCGGTCAGCACCCCGGTGAAGGACCTACCGCCGGCAGTGCGGAGTCGGATCGGATGACGGAGCTGTTCCGCTTCGATCAGGGAGTCCCTGAGGGTCCGCCGCAGCGGTGGGGTACGGGTCGGGGGGTGGTGGTCATGTGTAGCACTCATGACGTCAGCGTGCCGAGGATCCGGCCGGGTTTCAATACCCATGTGTCCGGCGCCACCCGAGGAGGGTGCCGGAAGAGACGGGATGGGTTGGTCCTCGAGGTCTTGACCTGGGGTCTCATCTCCTACTAAAGGGCCAGCGGGACATTTGTCAGCCCCCCTAGCCTCGTGGCCGGCGCCCGGATATCCTGCGGTCATGAGCCCGATCATCAGGAGGCCCGCGGGGTCGCCGGCTGCCACGATCGCGCCCGAGCGGATCGATGTACCGGAGGTGGACGATCGAGCCGTCCATGATCGTGGTTGGAACGTGGTCGTCTGGAACGACCCCGTGAACCTCATGTCCTACGTGGTGCTCGTGTTCCGCCGGATCTTCGGCTACTCGGAGGAGAAAGCGACCCGGCTGATGCTCGAGGTGCACCACGAGGGCCGCTCGATCGTCAGCACGGCGCCGCGCGAGAAGGCGGAGATCGACTGCTACACCCTGCATCGCTACGCGTTGTGGGCGACCATCGAACGGGCGTGATGCCACGCTTCAAGGTATCGGCGGATCGCATCGAGATGCGTCCCGTGGGAGACGACCTGATCGCCCTTTCCCTGATGCAGGAGACGCTCGCGTCGGTGGGCGAGCAGCCTGACGACCCGGCGGTCGGGCGGCTGTCGGTGGCGGCGTATCCGGATGATGGGGACGCTCAGTCCGAGTACGAACGGCTCATGAATCCGGAGTTGGATCGCCAGCGACGCATGGACCGGGACGCGGTGGCTTCCGTCCTCAAGGCGGCCGAGAGCGGGAGTGTGGACCTCACCCCTCCGGAGGCGGAAGCGCTGTTGATGGTTCTCAACGAGGCTCGCCTGGCCCTCGGCGCCCGGTTGGGGATCGTGGAGGATGGCTGGGGGTCCGACGAGAGGCGAACGTCCGATCCGGTCGCGTTGCTACTTCGTTACCTGACCGCCTACCAGGACGATCTCATCCGGGCGCTTTCTAGTTTCTAGTTGTTAGTCTCTAGTTTCTAGTGTATAGGTTGTAGTTATTACTAGCAACTAGCAACTAGCGATTAGCAACCAGAATCAAGCCTCGGAGGTGCCGGTGACCAGGGCCACTCGTTACGGGATCTGTACCGATCAGTCGCTGCCCTATCGCACTCTCGTGGACCGGTGGAAGTACTACGAGGAGCTGGGGTTCGACAGCATCTGGGATTGTGACCACTTCAACCGGCCCAGCAATCCCTCCGATCCCTACTTCGAGGGGTGGACTCTTCTGGCTGCGCTCGCCGCGGAGACCGACCGGATCAGGGTCGGCGTGCTCGTGGCCAGCAACACCTTCCGGCATCCGGCGCTGGTGGCGCAGCAGGCCATCACCATCGACCACATCTCGGGCGGGCGCCTGGAACTGGGCCTCGGGGCAGGGTGGTTCGAGGCCGAACACGAGCAGTTCGGCATACCGTTGGAGGACCCGCCGGTCCGGGTAGCCAAGTTCAAGGAGGCGGTCGAGGTGATCGACTCCCTTGTCCGCGGCCGCACCACGACCTACGACGGCCGGTATTACCGGCTCCGGGACGCGCAGCTGCGACCGCCTCCGCTCCAGTCACCCCGGCCCCCTCTGACACTGGGCGCCCACCGGCCCCGCATGTTGCGGATATGCGCCGAATTCGCCGATCGCTGGAACTCGCACGGCACGGTCGGCGAGATGGCCGAGCGCAACCGTTTGCTCGACGAGGCCTGCCTGGAGATCGGGCGGGATCCGAGCGAGATCACCAGGTCCCTCTACGCGTGGATACCCAGCCTGACGACCGTGGGGATGCCGGATCCGTGGACAGGGCCGGAGGCTTTCGCGGAGGTGGTGGGCCGTTACTCGGAGGTCGGGGTGAACGAGTTCATCTTCGATCAGCCCCGCGCCGACCAGCTGGGGAATGCGGAGGCGATCGCTGCCCGGGTTCTTCGGTAACCGTAGGCGTCCGGATTCCCCGTTTCACCCGGCGCTGATCCGGCCCGGCCGGACGTCAAAACACGGGCATATCTCGACAAGAATCCGGCGATTTTGATACCGTTTAGGTAGCCAGCCGCTCCGAAAGGAAGACGCTTGATGAAGGTGTCCATGTCAGTCAATGGAAGGCAGGTCTCCGGGGAAGCCGAACCACGCACGCTGCTGGTTCACTTCCTACGGGAGACCCTGGGGTTGACGGGCACGCACGTGGGATGCGAGTCGTCCTACTGCGGTGCCTGCACCATCAGCCTGGACGGCAAGGCCGTGCTCTCCTGCACCATGCTGGCCGCCCAAGCCGATGGTGCGGATATCACCACCGTCGAGGGTCTGGCCAGCAACGGCGAACTGCATCCGGTCCAGGAGGGCTTCTGGGAGCGCCACGGCCTCCAGTGCGGCTTCTGCACCCCCGGGATGATCATGTCGGCCGTCACCCTCCTCGAGGAGAACGACAACCCCTCAGAAGAGGAGATCCGGCGCGGCATCGAGGGCAACCTGTGCCGTTGCACCGGGTACCACAACATCGTGCGGGCAATCGAGTACGCCGGCGCCAAGATGCGCGGTGAAGAGCCCGCCCCGGCCGAATGGGAGAACGCATGAGCTCAACGAGTGTGCTTGGCGGGGTCGTACGGCGCCGTGAAGATCCTGCTCTGATCCAGGGCGGCGGTCGCTATACCGACGATGTGAAGCTGCTGGGCACCGCCCATGCGGCCTTCGTCCGGAGCCCGTTCGCCCACGCCAGCGTTCTATCGGTCGACACGTCCGCCGCCGCGGCGATGGACGGGGTGCTGGCCGTCTACACCGCGGCCGATGTGGAGCACCTGGGGCCGCTGGTGGCTCAGGCGCCGGTCGGTGCCCTGCGGCCGCTGCTCAACAACGGCACCGTGAAGCACGTCGGCGAAGCGGTGGCGATGGTCGTGGCCGAAGATCCGTACGTGGCCCGTGACGCCGCCGATGCGGTCGATGTCGACTACGACGCTCTGGCAGCCGTGGTGGACCTGAAGCACTCGCTCAGCGACGAGGCGCTTGTCCACGAGGACATGGAGTCGAACACCCTGGTTTCCTGGACGGGCCCGTTCGGCGCGGACGCCGATGCCCTGGCGGCCGTCAAGGCGGGTATCGATGCGGAGAAGTCCAGGGACGATGTGGTGGTGGTCTCCCAGGAGATGATCAACCAGCGGCTCATACCGGTTCCGATCGAGCCCCGCTCGGTCATGGCCGACTACCAGGCGGGCTACGGACGCTTTGACGTCTACTCGTCCACCCAGATCCCGTCGGCGCTCGCCGGGGCCATCGGCAAGTACTTCGGTCTGGCCCTCAACCAGGTGACCGTCAAGGCGATGGAGGTGGGCGGCGGTTTCGGCTGCAAGCTCAACGTCTACAACGACGAGGTGCTCGTGGCCTTCGCCTCCAAGCAGCTGGGATGCCCGGTCAAGTGGACCGAGACCCGCCGCGAGGCGGCCAACTCGACCATCCAGGGACGGGGCTGGATAGCTACCGCCACCATGACCGGCACGACCGACGGTGAGATTCTCGGATTCGAGTTGGAAGGCATCGCCGACATGGGCGCCTACTCCCAGAACTTCACCGTCGCCATCCCGTTCCTCGGGGTGTTCGTCGGGTCGGGCCAGTACTCCTTCCCCACTCATTGGAAGATGGACTGCGTCACCACCCACACGATGACCACCGACGCCTACCGGGGCGCCGGCCGGCCGGAGGCCGCCTACTACCTGGAGCGGATCCTCGACATGTACTCGAGGAAGATCGGGGTGGATCCGGCGGAGGTGCGGCGCAAGAACTACATCCCGGCGAGCGAGTTCCCGGGGGCGGTGTCGCCGATGGGGTTCCCCATGGATACGGGGGACTACGAGACCAACCTGGATGCCGCCCTCGAGTCGGCCGGCTGGTCCGGCCTGCTGGCCGAGCGGGACGCCGCGCGCGCCGAGGGACGCCACGTCGGGGTCGGGATCGCCACCTATGTCGAGGTATGCGGATTCGGACCCTCGGGCCTGGTGGACCTCGGCTTCTCGTGGGCCGAGTACCAGATGCCGTCGGCGTTCAACGGCTCAAGCCTGGTGAGAGTGCATCCGGACGGGTCGGCCACCGTGTCGATCGGAACCGGACCCTCCGGCCAGGGCCACCAGACGACCTGGGCACAGATAGTCGGAGACGGCCTCGGAATGGATGTCGACCGGATCCGGGTGATCCACGGCGACACCGAGGAGTCCCCGCCCAGCATCGGCACGTTCGGGTCCAGGTCCGCAGCTGTGGACGGTTCCGCCTGCTACGAGGCCACCCAGAAGGTCCAGGCCAAGGCGGCCAGAATCGCGGCTCACCTGCTCGAAGCATCCGAGGATGACATCGAGTTCGCCGACGGAGGCGCCCATGTGGCGGGGACCGACAGTTCGGTCAGTTGGGGCGAGATCGCCAAGACCGCCTACCAGCCTCATCTCCTGCCGGAAGGTATGGAGGGCGGATTGGAGGCGCACGCCATCTTCAGCCCCGGCAACGCCACCTGGCCGTTCGGCACGCACATCGCCATGGTGGAGGTCGATGCCGATACCGGGGACGTGAGGCTGTTGCGATACATCGGGATGGACGACTGCGGCAACGTGATCAGTCCGATGATCGTGGACGGTCAGATCCACGGTGGCATTGCGCAGGGTGTCGGCCAGGCCATGTTCGAGGATGCGGTCTACGACATGGACGGGAACCTGTTGTCGGCCTCGTTGGTGGACTACATCCTGCCTACCGCCGTCGACCTGCCTTCGTTCGAGTTGGGCCGCACGGTGACGCCCACCGATATCAACCCGCTCGGGGTGAAGGGCATCGGCGAGGCGGGCACCATCGGCGCCGCGCAGACGGTTGTCAACGCGGTGGTGGACGCCTTGGAGTCGTTGGGTGTGACCCATATCGACATGCCGTTACGCCCCCAACGGGTGTGGCAGGCGATCCAGGACGCCCAGGCGTAGGGAGGAGGAGCCCATGTATCCACGACAGTTCGACTACGAAGCGCCCTCCAGCCTGGATGAGGCGCTGGCTGCTCTCGATGCGAATCCGGGAGCCAAGGTGCTGGCCGGCGGCATGAGCCTGCTGCCGATGATGAAGATGCGGCTGCTGTCGCCCGAGATGGTGGTGGACATCGGCCGGATCGGCGGGTTGGGTGACATCACCGACAACGGTGATTCCATCTCGATCGGTGCGCTGGTGACCCATGCCGAGGTTGCGGCCAGCGGCCTGGTCCAGGACCACGGCGCGGCGCTGGCCACGGCTGCTTCCTGGACGGGTGATCGCCAGGTCCGTAACCGGGGTACGTGCTGCGGGTCGATGGTCCATGCCGATGTGGCGGCCGACCAGCCGGTTGCGGCACTTGCTCTGGGCGCCACGATGGTGGCGGCGTCGTCGGGTGGCACGCGTGAGATCGCGGCTGCCGACTTCTTCGTGGACACGTTGATGTCCGCGTTGGAGCCCGGCGAGATCCTGACCGAGATGCGGATTCCCAAGGTTGGCGCCGGCACGGGTTCGGCTTACGACAAGCTGGGCCGCCGGGGTGGTCACACGGACTATGCGGTGGCCGGCGTTGCTGCTTCGGTGACCCGTTCCAACGGTTCGGTCAGCGCGGCCACGGTGGCGGTGACCGGTGTGGGCAACCGCCCCGTTCTGGTGCCCGAGGTTGCGGACGCACTGGTCGGTTCCGACGGATCCGACGCCGCCGTCGAGGCGGCGGCCGCCCACGCGACCGCCGGGATCGATGTGCTGGAGGACCTATACGGGTCGGTCGGCTACAAGACCCACCTCGCTCAGGTGTTCGCAGCCCGCGCAGTCAAGGCAGCCCTGGCCGCAGCCGGGTAGCCCGCAAGACCGAAGAAACACAGCCCAACAGAGACCGGCCGCCCCACCAGACCCTCGGGGCGGCCGGTTCGCGTGTTGGGTGCGAGTCTGATGCAGCGTGGGTCAACTCGCTTCGCCTCGCCGGATGAGGTGTTCCCGGTGCTTCCCGGATAGGCCGCGACGAAAAGCTGTACTCGAAGCTGTGAAATAGTTGTACTCAGGATGGCGAAAAAGCCGCACTCGAGCTCGATCGGCGAACGGGCGGCATGAGATGGCACGCCGTGGGCATAGGCGCGGACGTCTCTTGGTAGGGGACGTGTATCCTCTTCTCGATGATCCCCGCCACGGTCCGAGAAGTCGCCGACGCGCTCGCCGGCCAGCGTTACATCGCCGACCGCTCGCTGGCGGTCACGATCCACCTCGCCCTGCAGATGGGCCGTCCGCTGTTCCTAGAGGGAGAGGCCGGAGTCGGCAAGACCGAGGTTGCCAAGGTGCTGGCCGCAATCCTCGATCAGCCCCTCATCCGGCTCCAGTGCTACGAGGGTCTTGACGCCGGACACGCCCTCTACGAGTGGGACTACGCCCGCCAGATGCTGGCTATCCGGCTGATCGAAGCTCGTGGCGAGGGCGGAGGGGCGGCCATCTCCGACATCATGAGCCGCGAGTACCTGATCGCCAGGCCGCTGCTAGAGGCTGTGGAGATGGCGGCCGGTGGATCCCGGCCGGTCTTGCTCATCGACGAGCTCGATCGGGCGGATGAGGAGTTCGAGGCCTACCTTCTGGAGTTGCTGTCGGACTTCCAGGTCACCATTCCGGAGGTTGGAACGGTGGCCGCCCAGGAGCCCCCTGTGGTGGTGATCACCTCCAACCGCACCCGAGAGATCCACGACGCCCTGAAACGCCGCTGCCTGTACCACTGGATCGACTATCCCAGCTTCGAGCGAGAGATGGAGATCGTCACGGCCAAGGTGCCCGGCATCGACCAAGCCCTGGCCGCCGATCTGGCCCGGGCGATGGAGAAGTTACGGGACCTGGACCTGTTCAAGCCCCCCGGGATTGCCGAGACGCTGGACTGGGCGGCCGCCCTGAACGTGCTAGGCGCGGAGGTGCTTTCGCCCGAGGCGGCCGGCGATACGCTAGGGGTCATCCTGAAGTACGAGGAGGACATCGAACGGGTACGCACGGCCGGGGTCGGGGGACTCCTCGTAGCCGGTTGATCCCTGATGACCGTCGGCGTGTTCGCTCAGAACGTGATCCACTTCGCGCGCTACCTGCGCGCCAAAGGCCTCGAGGTCGATCCGCGTACCGGCATGGAACTGCTCACCTCGGCCCACGTGTTGGGTCTCGAAGATGTTCGGGACATCAGGTGCGGGTTCCGGTCGCTGGTGGTAACCCGTCCCGATCAGCTGCCGGTGTTCGAGCAGGCGTTCGACCTGTTCTTCGGGTCGGGAGGGCGGAAGCGGCCCCCCGTGGAGGCGGAGTCCGACCGGATGGTTCAGTCCTACCTACCCGTGCTGACCTCGGCCGGCCAGCTCGACGACGAGGACACGGAGGACAGCAGCGAACAGATGGGGGCTTCTCACGCGGAGCGTCTCGGCACCCGCGACTTCGGCGAGCTGACACCCGACGAGATGGCCGAGGTGCGGAGGCTGATTTCTCGCATGGTGTGGAGACCCGCCGAAGCGCTGAGTCGCCGCTGGATGCCCGACTCGATGGGACGCCGCCCCGACATGCGGAGGACCCTGCGGAATGCGGTCGGTCCCCGCGGCGAGCTGCTGGAGATGGAGTTCCGATCCCGCCGGCCTCGCCGGCGTCCGCTGGTGATCATCGCGGACGTGAGCGGATCGATGGAGAAGTACGTGGAACTGCTGCTGTACTTCGCCCACTCGGCCCCGGCACGGATGGGCCGGGTCGAGACCTTCGTGTTCTCCACCCGGCTGACCCGCATAACCCACGAGCTGCGCAGGCGGGATCCGGCCATGGCGCTCCGGCTGGTGGCAGGCCGCGTGCACGACTGGTCGGGCGGCACGCGGATCGGAGAGGCTCTGGCAACCTACAATCGGCTCTGGAGTCGACGGGTGGCTAGAGGTGGTCCGATCGGAATTATCATCAGCGACGGATGGGACCGTGGAGATCCCGAACTGCTGAGCCAGGAGATGGCGCGGTTCTCGCGCTCCGTCCATCGAACCATCTGGCTGAATCCCCTGGCCGGCCGCAAGGGGTACTCGCCGGAGACCCGAGGGCTTAAGGCGGCGTTGCCGTACGTGGACGACTTCCTGCCCGCCGCCCGGCTGGTGGATCTAGGTGGGGTCATCCGGCTGTTGGAGTCGATACCTCCCCACCCGAACCAGGCCGCAAGACGAACATCTAGGCGAGGAGCCCGGGCATCATGAAGGATGAGCTGAGTGTCTACAACCGATGGATCGAGGAAGGGAAGCAGGTCGCGGTGGCGACCGTGGTGCGGGTCAAGGGTTCGGCTCCCCGGCCCGAGGGCGCCAAGTTCCTGGTGTCGTCCGACGGTGACATGGAGGGCTCGGTCAGCGGGGGATGCGTCGAGAACGACGTGTTCCTGCACGCCCAGGAGGTGCTCGCTACGGGAGAGCCTCGCCTGGTGACCTACGGCATCGCCGACGAAGACGCCTTCGAGGTAGGCCTGGCTTGTGGAGGGACCATCCAGGTGCTGGTAGAGAAATGGTGAGGACCCAGTTGGAGGCGGTCCGTAGCCTCGTCGAGAACGAGCGGCTGGGGGCGGTCATAACCGTGGTCGAGGGTCCCGCCACCGGCGCCAAGGCGGTGCTGGATCGGGCGGACGGGCTGGTGGCCGGGAGCATCCCCGGCGAGATACTCGATGCTGTAATGGCTGATGCGGCCAGCCTGATGGACCGTGAGCAGAACCGTACCCTCGGATACGGGGAGCACGAGGTCTACATCGAAACGGTGGCGCCCCAGCCCCGGCTCCTGATCATCGGTGCCGTTCACATCGCGCAGGAGCTCTGCCGGATTGCCCATAGCCTGGGCTTCAGGGTCGTCGTCACCGACTCCCGTCCGTTCTTCACCACGCCCGAGCGCTTTCCAGAGGCGCACCAGGTGATCGTCGGGTGGCCGGGAGAGATCGAGGACCAGTTGGACATCGACCGTCGGACCTATGTGGTGATGCTCAGCCATGACGCCCGGTTCGAGGATCCGATGCTGCCCCTCGTCCTACCCAGTGAAGTCAGATACATCGGGGTGATGGGAAGTCGCCGCACCCACCGGAAGCGGGTGGAACGGCTGCGCAAGGCTGGATTCCCCGACGACCAGATCGCTCGGATCCGCGGACCGGTCGGCCTCGACATCGGCGCCGAGCAACCCGGTGAGGTGGCCATATCCATCCTGGCTGAGATGATCCAGGTCCGGTACGGGTCGGGTACCGGGGAGTCTCTCGTCGGGCGGAAGGGCCGTGTCCACCTTCAACGCACGGAGGATGCCGGCGACCTATGACCGTTCCTGGTCGGGTTCCGTCCAACCGTCAACGCTCGTTCGCCTGGTCATGATGACTGCGGCGCTCGTCCTGGCAGGAGGTGAGTCGAGGCGCTTCGGCCGCCCCAAACAGCTCGCCGACTGGAGAGGGAAGCCGCTCCTGGCGCACGTGGTGGCCCAGGTGCAGGGTTGGCCGCAGGTGGGCGCGGTCTACGTGGTGCTGGGCGCCCGTGCCGAGCAGATCATGCAGACGGTCGATCTCGGCGATGCCGCGGTCATAGAGAACCTCGAGTGGCAGGAGGGGATGGGTTCGTCGCTACGGGTCGGACTGGACTTCCTGATCGGCGAGCGTTCGGTCGATCAGGCCCTGGTGGTGCTAGCGGACCAACCGAACGTGCCCGGTGACGTCGTGCCGAGGCTTCTCGAGGCCCGGAGGCGCTCCCGGCGACCGGTTGTCATTCCCCGATACCGGTTTACGCGCGGACATCCGGTGCTGGTCCATCGTTCGCTGTGGCCCGCCCTGATTACCGGGCTGAGCGGTGACCGGGGGGCCCGCAATCTCTTCCTGGCCCATCCCGAATGGGTGGAGGAGGTGCGGGTGGAAGCCATTCCTCCCGGCGACGTCGACACGCCCGAGGATCTCCGCCGCATCGACAGATCCTGACAGCCAGGCCACGTCGCGACGCGCTAGCCCGGTTGCCCCGATCTTCATGGATGGGGGTTTGCAGGCCGAGTGGGGTGAAGCCTCGGACGCCTGGCCGGGGTCAGCGATCTCGACGGCTCCGATCGGGTCTATCCTCTCGGGATAACGCGCGGAGGATGTCAGATGATCATCGTCATGAAGTCGGGGGCTTCACAAGAACACATCGACAAGGTGGTGCGACGCCTGGTTGAGATCGGATGCGAAGCCCACATCTCGGTGGGACAGGTCCGTACTGTCATCGGGGCGATCGGGGATCGAGAGGTGATCCAGCAACAGCCGTGGCTGGCCATGCCCGGAGTGGAGCGGGCGGTACCGGTGCTGAAGCCGTACAAGTTCGTTTCCCGTGAGTTCCAGCCCGAGGACACGGTCATAAAGGTAAGAAGCGCCCAGATCGGAGGCGGGGTTTTCGCTCCGATCGCCGGTCCATGTGCGGTCGAGACCCGGGACCAGCTGTTCGAGACCGCCGAAGCGGTGCTCGAAGCGGGCGCCACCATCCTGCGGGGGGATGCCTTCAAGCCCCGGACTAGCCCCTTCTCCTTCCAGGGCCTGGCGGAGGACGGTCTTCAGCTCCTGACGGAGGCCCGTGAGGAGTTCGGCCTGCCGTTCGTCGCGGAGGTCCTTGACCCGCGGGAGGTGGACCTGGTCGCCGGCTACGCCGACATGTTGCGAATCGGCACCAGGAATATGGCGAACTTCGCGCTGCTCTCGGAAGTAGGCCGGGTCCACAAGCCGGTGCTGCTCAAGCGTGGGTTCACGGCCACTATCGATGAATGGCTCAACGCCGCCGAGTACATATACAAGGAAGGGAATCACGAAGTCGTCCTGGTGGAGCGGGGGATCCGGACCTTCGAGACCGCCACCCGGAACACGCTCGACATCTCGGCGGCGCCGGTCATCAAGCATATGTCCCACCTGCCGGTGATCATCGATCCCTCACACTCGTCAGGACGACGCCACCTGGTTGCCCCGCTGGCTCGTGCCGCCATAGCCGTGGGTTCCGATGGGTTCATCGTGGATGTGCATCCCAATCCCGAGACCGCTCAGGTCGACGGTGATCAGGCTTTGCTACCGGGCGAATTCGCCGAGCTGATGGACCAGATGCGAAACCTGGCCGCAGCTCTCGACGTCACCATATAGCTGACCAGAAGTCCGGATGCGTCGCGCCGCAATCTTCGGCACGGGGTTGATCGGGGCCTCGCTCGGCATGGCCCTGCGGCGGGTCGGCTGGACAGTCGCCGGGTGGGACCCCGACCCGACAGCGCTGGAAGTGGCAACCGAACGCGGCGCGGTAGATGACCCGTGCGAGCGGCGGGAGGACGCTCTGGAGGGATCGGACCTGGTGGTTCTGGCCGGTCCCCTCACCGCCACCCTCGAGACCCTGCCGGGCCTGCGCACCGACGCCTTGGTAACGGATGTGGCCGGTGTCAAGGGTCCGGTAGTCGATGCACGACCGGTGGGTTTGCGAATGGTGGCCGGGCATCCGATGGCGGGTCTCGAGCAGGCCGGTCCGGCCGCGGCCTCGCCCTCTCTCTTCAAAGGCGCCGCCTGGGTCATCTGTCCGGATAAGGCTGTTGCGGACGATGTCGAGACCCTGGAATCGATAGTCGAGTCGGTAGGCGCCATACCGTACCGGCTTCCGGCTGCCGAGCACGACCGGGTGGTGGCCGACATCTCGCACCTTCCCCAGGTACTCGCCGTCTCGTTGATCAACCTGATCACGCGCCAGGACCCGGCCGCGACACGCCTGGTGGCCGGTTCGTTCCGCGACCTGACCCGGGTGGCCGCCTCCGAGCCGCGCTGGTGGCCGGAGGTCCTGGCCGCCAACGAGGGCAACCTCAGCGACTCCATCGAACGGCTGATGAGCCTGCTCGAAGAGGTTCGTCAGGAGGTGGCGCATGGTGATTCCGGTCCGCTGACCGCCCGGATCGAAGAGGCCAGGAGCAGGCGGCAGGCCATGGCGCCCCCGGTGGTGAGGGTAGGAGTGGTGCTCCAGGACCGTCCGGGCGAGATCGCCAAGGTGGGGCGGGCACTGGAGCGGAGTGGCGTGGACGTCCGCGACCTCCAGCTCCGCCATGCCCTCCACGGGGGAGGCGGCATCCTGACGCTGTCCGTACGACCGGCGGAGGCGGACGTGCTACGCGCCGCGTTGCTGGAGGCGGACTTCTCGCTGGAGTAGTCGGCCCAAGGCAAACGAAGGTGGCTCTGGTCCGTTCACAGCGGCAGTTCTCGGCGGGCCTGTTCGAGGCCTTGCGCGGCCGGGGGCCTCGGGCATGGCTTTCCTCGGTGCGTTCCAGAAGTCCTGGGAGTGGTTGCGTCGAATGAGGTCGGGTAGCCCCTCAGGTGGAGACGAGATGGGCCGTGGCTTGGGGTTCCGGGACGAGGTCTCCATTCGCCCGGAGCATCTCGATGTGATAGCCGACGGCTTCACGGATCAGGGACTCCGTCTCCTCCAAGGTGTCGCCGGCGGCGATACATCCCGGCAGGTCCGGAACGTATGCGCCGTAGCCGTTGCCGGTTCGTTCGATGACCGCGATGTAGCTCGTCATAGGGACCCTTTCTCGAGGCCGGCTTGCTTGACGATGCTGGCTCTCATGTCCGGCGAGAGGTCTTTGCCCATGTGCCCGGCAATCGTAACGGTGCCTGGCTTGTCCGGGTGGTTGTACTGGCGGTGACTTCCGCGGGTCCGCACGAGGTACCAACCATCGCGCTTGACCACTCGGATCGCGTCTCTAACTTTCGGCGGCATATCCGAGCTCCCACGAGTGGTCTGCGAAGTTGAGTACATATCCGTACATTTGTTCATATGCTAAAATATGGGTGTGACATAAACAGACCGATACATTTCTTGATCGTTATATGATTTACAGAATCATGTCTTTGATGAGCACAGCTCTGGGACACCGCGGAGCCGCTGCCGGAAACCTGCCGACCAACCACGCAGAAGCTCCGGCTCCGTAGCGCCTCCTAGACTCCGCGGACTATGGAGACCATCCGGGTGGCCGGGGCTCAGATCAACCTCCGGGTCGGCGACCTCGCCTATAACGAAGGCCGGATTCGGGACGCGATGAACTGGGCGGAGGCAGAGGGCGCTGACGTACTGCTCCTGCCCGAACTGGCCATTCCCGGCTATCCACCCGAGGATCTGGTGATCCGAAAGGGTTTCGTGGACGCCAACCTGGGGGTGCTGGAGCGGCTCGCCGGCCATGCCGGGTCCACCGTCACGGTGGTGGGATTCGTGGATCGGGTACCGCCCGCCGGTCCGGTGTCCACCGGTCGTGACTCCTGTCCGGTAGCGAATGCAGCAGCCTTACTCCACCGAGGTCAGATCAAGGGGATCTACAACAAGGTTCTGTTACCCAACTACGGCGTGTTCGACGAGGAACGCTACTTCGTGGCCGGCTCCGCGCCGGGGGCGGTCTGGAACGTGGGCGGCGTGGTGGTGGGAGTCTCCATATGTGAGGACATTTGGGTGCCCGATGGACCACCCTCCGCTCAGGTCGCGGCGGGAGCCCGGCTGCTTCTCAACATCAACGGATCGCCCTTCCACGTCTCGAAGGACGCGGAGCGGGTTCGCCATATCGAACGGGAAGCTGTCAGCGCCCGGGTACCCGTGGTCTATCTCAATCTGGTGGGCGGGCAGGATGAGCTGGTCTTCGATGGCGGGTCGATCGTGATGGACGGGGAAGGTTCCATCCAGTACCGGGCCCAGCGCTTCGAGGAGGACCTGTTCGTGGTCGACGTCGAGGTGGGTGATCCGGCCGGCGAGCAGGCGGAGGCACCCGCAGCCCGGGCCGACTCGTTGCGCCAGGGTTCCGGACTCCGGTCCTCCGGCCCCGCTCCTGCCGCGGAACCCATCGAGCTCATCTACCGAGCGCTCGTGCTCGGGCTGGGCGACTACGTGAGGAAGAACGGCTTCTCGAAGGTGGTGGTGGGCCTCTCAGGAGGCATCGACTCGGCGCTGACGGCCGTGGTCGCCGTCGATGCGCTCGGTCGGGATTCGGTCCGGGGCGTCACGATGCCCTCCGAGTTCAGCTCCCAGGGATCGGTACGTGACTCCGAGGAGCTGGCGCGCCGGCTTGGAATCCGTCTTGATCGTATCGCCATCGGCGACCTGTTCGACGGATACCGGGACGCGCTCGAAGCCGTGTTCGCGAGCAGCGAGTTCGGGGTCGCGGAGGAGAACCTCCAGCCCCGGATCCGCGGCACCCTGCTGATGGGCATATCCAACAAGCACAACGAGATGGTCATCGCCACCGGAAACAAGTCCGAGATGGCGGTGGGCTATGCGACGCTGTACGGCGACATGGCGGGCGGCTATGCGGTGCTGAAGGATGTCTTCAAGACCACCGTCTACGAGCTGGCCGATTGGCGCAACCGCGCCCGAGAGGTGATCCCCGAAGAGATAATCCGGAAGCCGCCGTCCGCCGAACTGAGGCCCGGCCAACTCGATACCGATAGCCTCCCGCCCTACGAGGTGCTCGATCAGGTGCTCGCCGCCTACATCGAGGAGGATCGCTCCATCGATGCGATAGTGGATGCCGGGTTCGACCGGGACATCGTCACCCGGGTCGCGGCCATGGTGGATCGCAACGAGTACAAGCGGCGCCAATCCCCACCGGGAGTGAAGATAACCCCCAAGGCGTTCGGGCGGGATCGCCGCCTGCCGATCACCAACGGATGGCGGGGTGGTTGACCAGGTCTTTGCCCGGCATCGCATGGTCCGGGGGGTTCGAGTCGCCTAAGTGTGTCAATATCGCACCGGACAGGGTTAGCCTTTGGCTGGAAGGCGATCAGGGACTGATGCGATGATGGCTGTTCGAAGGGCCGTACCGGTTGTCGCGGTTGTCCTGGCGCTCGCCGCCTGCGGCGGGGATGACTCGACGTCCGAAACGACTGCGGCTCCGACAGGCGCATCGCCGACCACCAGCACCGCGGTCACCGAGATGGTGGAGACCGGTGCCGATACCTCCGTCACCGCGGTAACTGCCGCAGAGGACGCTGTCGAGCCGGAGGGTGAGGGCGACTCTCAGGAGGAGGGGCCGGACACGACCTTGCCACCGGCCATCCCACCGTACGAGGTGATACACCGTCTCATCGTCGATGATCGCACCACCCTCGTGATCCTGGTCGAGCCCGGCGCCTATTCCACCGTCCAGTTGGAGAACCTGGTCTACGACATCGTGGATACATATTCCCCCAATACGGCCATCGTCGTGGACGACCGGGCGGCCGCCGACCTGGCCATCGAGGACGATCTGACCACCGAGGAGCAGTCGACCCTCGACGATCGGACGTTTCTCCGGATCGAAAACGGAGTTGACGTCACGTTCCACGGGCCGTATGCCGATGCCGGGGGCATGACAGTCGGTAGCTAGCCAATCGTGGTCGGTCTGTGCGGCGGTCGGCGTGCTCTGGACCGCCATCGACGCCTCTGGCTGCGTCCTGCCTCCTCAACGTACCCTGCGGGTACGCCTTCGTCAGCAAGTCCTTGCCACAGACGCCGCTGGCGGCGCCATATCCCACCGCCACCCCACAGACTGACCACGGGACCCGCGATTACCTACGAACGCGCATAGCGTGAACACGCCCTAGTGTCCTGAGTCTTCGGCCACCGCGTTCCATGACCGCCGCCGCCGGACGCAGGCCGGCCGCGGGACAAAGGGGTTGAAAGCTTCACAAACCCGTCGCATACTGTCCGGCAGTCAGAAGCACCACCGGTTTCTGCTTTCGACGTCGAGGGGACCGGATCTGGGTTCAATTCGGGAGCGACCCCGGTTGGGGATGGCGGGACGCGCTCGGCCCGAAGGAGGTGGTGGCTGGGGGATGGGCCCGCCGGGGAGGGCGTGTTCGCGCGTTTTTCGCGTTCTCGATGCCTGGGGTGTGGGTAACGAGCTATCGAATCAGGACGGTAGTTCCAAGGACACCTAGTACATCGTCAGCGCGCCGCTCACGTTGATGGTGGCGCCACTGACGAAACTGGCGTGTTCGGAAGCCAGGAAGGCCACCACCCGGGCCAACTCCTCGGGTCGTCCCATCCGCCCCAGTGGGCATTGCTCGACTCCGGCCGCCACGATTTCGGGGGGAGCGTCAATGTGCTGCATGGGCGTGTCTACCTGCCCGGGCGCCACGCAGTTCACCAGAATGTCATGAGGACCGTAGGCCCGGGCAAACCCCCGGGTCATGGAGACCACGCCCCCCTTACTGGCCACGTAGATGTGGCTGCCATGCACCGGTCCGGTCAGCCAAGCTCCGGACGTGAAGTTGATGATGCGCCCCCCTCTGCCGGTGGCGATCATCGCCTCTCCAACCGCCTTGTTGAGAAAGAATGACCCCTTCAGGTTCACATCCAGCTGAGCGTCCCAGTCCTCCTCGGTCACATCTCCCAAATCCTTGCGCCTCAGGTACGCCGCCACATGAGCCAGCACCCACAGAGGGCCCAGCCTCGCTTCGATTCCGGCCACCATCGTCGGCATCGATCCGCTGTCAGCCAGATCGAAGACCAGCGGCAGATGTCTCCCGGGGTCCTCCAGTTCCGCCACCACCTCCCGCACCGTTTCCTGAACGTCCAATGCCGCCACCCGGGCGCCCAGGGTGGCCATGACCTGGGCGGTCGCCCTACCGATGCCGCTCGCCGCTCCGGTCACCAGCACTACCCGGTCTTGGAGACCTGCGCCGAGCGACCAATCCTGTGCAGTCATACCGGTCCCCATCCGTCGGCGGTTTCTTCGGACCCGAAGCCCGAGATCATTTCGGCGGGCATCTGGAAGGGCTCGGGATCGAGGAAGCGGTTGAGGACGTTACGGCTCACCGCCGCCACGTTGTTGTCGTAGCCCGCGGCGCTCAGACTCCCCGACCAGGCGATCGAGCCCACCGAGAACACCGCGCCACCTCCGGCGGTCTCGTAGAACACCATGTCGGCCCGGATGCGGTCGGGATCATCGGGATTGCTGGGCGGCAACGTATCGACCAGGGAGGTGACCATCAGGTCGTACAGGTTGGAGTGGCCCTCCGAAGAGGCGACCACCAGAGCATGCCGAGGGGTGCCCATGAGGGCGTCGGCACGGTCGATCTCGTATCCGGCCGCCCCGCCCATGAGCAAACCGAAGTCGCCGATGAGTTCGTCGTCCACTCCCTCGAAGATGAAGGCGGCGCGCTCATCCTGGGAAGCAGGAGTGCGCCGGTAGTAGGAGCACTCGTCGAATCCCTGGGTTATGAAACACACCCCCAGGAAGGTCTCGGGGGGACGGCCCGCCCAGGACCAGGTACCGGCGCGCTCCCCGGAGAACGAGAGATGCCCCTGGCTGACGTCGGCGGCCCACAGGCGGGGAGCGTCGGGCCGGCGCACCTCGACGATTCCCGAGCGGGTGGGGTGATAACCGGTCACCCAGTACCAGCCGTTGCCTCCCAGGTACATCATCCGCCCACCCTGCCTGACATGGTCCTCGGTGGCGTCGAACATCTGGGTGCTGAAGTATTCGGGATGGGAACTGGTGATGACCACCCGATAAGGCGCCAGGGCGGACAGGCCCTCGCGGTGCACATCCTCGTCGGTGATCACGTCGTAGTCGTACCCGTCCTCCTCGAGCCAGGAGACCAGCAGCATGTCCTGGCAGAACTTGTAGATGCGGCCCTTGGGGCGGAAATTGGTGACCGGGCGCCGCATCGAGGCATAGACGACGGTGCTCCCGTCGGTGTGGCTGTCGTAGGTGGAAGAGCCGATCTCGGGGAACCGGAGCATCAGCAGATCGGTGTCGTCCAGCACCGTCAACCGGCCGTGGATCAACTCGTTCCAGGGGAAGACGACCCGAAGCCTCAGGTTGGCGTAGGCGCCGTAGGTGGCGGTGGCGAGCAGCAGCACCGCGTCGGCCTCCCTGCCGGGAGTCGGCCGCACCACGAAGGGCACGTAGAACTCGGCGTCGTCGGCCCGAAGGCGAGCCGCATAGCATCCGCTCTTCCAGTCCTCGGGTACCACCAGCGTGAAACTGGTCCGCCACCGGGCGTCGTCGACGTCGTCGTCGTGAAAGTGGATGGCGCCGTACTGCTCGGTCCGCAGTTGCCAGTTGTCGGTCTCACCCGCCCAGTTGGAGCCTCCCACCGCGCGGGTGGGCAGGTTGACCGTCTCTCCGTGACGGCCGTTGCCCGACACGTCGGTGACCGAATCGGTGTCGATACCGACCGAGAGGTCCCAGTCTGCATGCGCTCCTCCCACCGGCGCCGGACCGGCCACCTGCGAAAGGAGGGAGATGTCCTCACCATCCAGCAGTCGGGCGTAGACCCGGGGCCTCTCGATCCGGCCATTGAAAGAGAGCACGGTGTGCTCAACGCCGCGGTCGTCCACGTCTCGGACGGCGCCTATGTGGAAGTGGCTTCCTCCCGATGCTCCGGGCGCCGCCCCCTCCATCCGCTCTCGGGATGACAGGGCGGATTCGAGGCGATGGGTCTCCATTCCCCAGGCGTGGAACTCCACCGTGCCGCCGTCAGGCTCATAGGTGACGGCCACCGCCGTCCAGCGGTGCTCCACCGGGGCAATCGAACTGGTGACGATGGCCGTGGACCCCCCACTTCCGACCGCCAGGGCAAGCGCCCCGTCCTCAAGGATCAGGCTGAGGCCCGAGTCGTCGGTGGGACTGTGGGTGCCCAGGATGCCCTGGCGACCCGCCGATGCCAGGGTGGGAAAGATGTTGGCGCTGAGGGTTACGCCCCCACCAAGGGGAAGACCCTCCGGCATCGGGACCCGCACCGCCGAGCCGGGATGGATGGGCTGCCACTCCGTTGGATAGTCACCGCAGACCTCGGTACCGAGTTCGATCTCGCAGAAGTCCGGACAGTCCTCGCCCAGACCCACCTCCGGAGCGATCAGCCGCACGATGTCCGCTCGGTAGGTCTCCGGACCCAGTGCGCTCACCTTGAACTCGATGGGCTCTCCGGGCCGCACGCTCTGGCGGTCCGCGTACCCCATGACCGCGGCCTTGACGCTCACGACTCCGCTCCCGGGTCGGCGCCGAACATCTCCTCCCAGCGGCGGCGGAACACGAAGTACTCGGCGTCTTCGATGGTGGTGAAGACGTGCTCGGGCAGAGTCTCGGTGGTCAATGGGTAGGTGTCGCTGAAACGGGCCAGCGTCCACTCCGAATGAGGGCCGGTCAGCTTCAGGAAGTACTTGCCGGTGATGGGACCGCCGCGCATGTATTCCAACAGCGCCTGCAGGTCGGGAGAGTGCTTGCCGAACGGCTGTCGCCGGAATTCCTCCCACAGATCGCGGCGGGAACCGTCGATGCCGGCAGGAAGTCTGGGGCGTTTCAGAAAGTCGGACATCTCTTACCATCCCATGGTACACATCTTTGGCGGATCCCCCTTTTCTGGGGAATTGCCACTTTGGTAGTTTTTTTCCCCTTTTTCGGGAGACGCAATCTGCATATTGCCTATCCTGACTCTCAGACGTCTTGTCGCGTACGGGCATAACGACGACAAAGGAGCATTCTGATGAAGAGACTGATCGCACTGCTGGCGGTCCTGGCCATGGTTGCGATGGCCTGTGGAGATGACACTTCGGAAGCTGATGCCGCCGCCGCGGCCGCGGCCGCAGCCGAAGCCGCCGCCGCGGCCGAAGCCGAAGCCGAAGCCCGCGCCGCGGCCGAAGCACAGGCAAGCGAAGCACAGGCGGCAGCCGACGCCGCCGCAGCCGACGCCGCGGCCGCGGCCGCGGAAGCTGCCGAAGCGCAAGCTGCCCTGGATGCGGCCAAGGCGGAACTGGAAGACACCAAGATGGCCGCCGAAGAAGGCGATGAAGCAGCCATGGAAGCGTTGGCTGAGGCCGAAGCGGCCGCAGCCGAAGCCGAAGCAATGGCAGCCGAAGCCGAAGCGGCCGCAGCCGAAGCCGAAGCAATGGTAGCCGAAGCCGAAGAGGCAGCGGCCATGGCCGAGAAGGAGTTGGAAGAGGCCGCAATGGCAGCGGAGATTCCCCGTGGTGGGACTCTCGTCATCGCCCAAACGGCCGATCCAAACCAAATGCATCCCAACCGGTACGGATCCACAGCTGGCCGCAACGTCGTCACCAACATGTATGAAACCCTGGTTGAGTTCGACCTGAACACCTACGAGATCAGGCCTTTGCTGGCCACTCACTGGAATGTCTCAGAAGACGGTCTGACGCATGAATTCCATATTCGTCCGGACGTGGTCTTTCACGACGGCTCGGATCTGGACGCCGTTGACGTTGTTCGCTCAATCGAACGCGCGCAGGAGCCCGGGGCGGGAAGGACAGCTTCCTTGCTGACTCGAGTCGCGGAAGTCGTAGCGACTGGCGACCTCACCGTGGAGGTTCGACTCTCAGAGCCGGATCGCATATTGCACAGCACGCTGATCGACGTGTATATATCGCCTGCCGAGGACATCGACTTGAACGCGACGCCTATCGGCACCGGCCCGTACAGGTTCGTCTCCTGGGAGAAAAACCAAAAGGTTGTCATAGAGCGCAACCCCGACTACTGGGGCGAGGCTTACCTGGACAGGATCGAGTACGTCACCGTTCCTGATGAGAGCGTCCAGTCGCTTCAGCTTCGATCCGGCGAGGTCCACATGCTGGCCCAGGGTCCGTTGCCCGAGTTGGCAGCCCTCAGCGAAGCGGGCATGGTAATCGCCAGTCCTCCATCGGGGAACACCGGCCTGTATCACTTCCACGTCAACACCCGCAGGGACATCTGGTCGAATCCCCTGGTGCGCCAGGCGGTCAGCATGGCGATTGATCGCCCTGCGCTGCAACGAACCCTGCTGGGCCACATGCAGGTTATTTCCAACCCCATGGAGAGCAACGCGCAGTTCTTCAACCCGGACGCGGCCTCATACAACGCTCCTGACGTCGAGGGAGCGAAGGCTGTTCTCGCGAGTGCGGGGTATGCCGACGGCTTCGACGGCGGGGAGATGATTGTCTGCGATACTGACCCAGAGCACACCTGGCTGGCCGAGGCCGTTCAGGAGCAGCTGAGATCCGGCTTGAACGTCCAGATCGAGCTGAACATCATGGACGTGGCGACCTATATCGACAGGACGCTCCCCACGCATACGAATGATCCTGACCAGCTTGGCCTGTACGACCTGGCCCAGTGCGCAATGGTGCCCAAGCCGGACGAGTATGACTTGCTGAACCATCCCTATAACAAGCTCTTCGTTGAGACCATGGGATGGATCGACCACAAGCCCGAGTTCTTCGAGTTGCTGGCCAGTGCCCGATCCATCGCCTCCAACACCGAGTACAAGGAAGCCATCTACCAGTTGCAGGTGTGGGCCATGGAGGAACAGCCCCAGATCGTCCTCGGAGGGCGACTGAACCCCATACCCCACAGTCCCGACGTGAAAGGCTTCATCTCGCACACACAAGGGACCCTCTACCTCACCAATGTCTACCTGGCAGACGGTGGCTAAGTCCCGCTAAAGGCAACTGAGGAAGGAGGGGACGTTCCGGCGTCCCCTCCCCTCCTCCCGCCCAAACCTCGCACAGCAAGGTATCTTCAATCTCGATGCAAGTTCCGTTGCTAACCGTCGAGAACCTCTCGGTCCGGTTCAATATGCCTGATCAGGTGATCAATGCCGTCAATGGCGTGAGCTTCTCCCTCAACACCGGGGAGACCCTCGGAATAGTCGGCGAGTCCGGATCCGGCAAGACGGTGACGGTGCTGAGCATCCTGGGACTCATCCCCAAACCCCCCGGGGAGATAACCGGTGGAAGGGCTCTCTTCGAGGGGCAGGACTTGTTGCCCCTGTCCACGGAAGCCCTCCGCTCGATCCGGGGACAGGAGATCTCCATGGTGTTCCAGGATCCCATGACCTCGCTGAACCCGGTTATCAAGGTGGGGGAGCAACTGCGGGAAGCTCTGTGGACCCACAATCCTTCCGATTCCAGGTCCAATCACCGCCGGCGCGGCGTCGAATTGCTGGACATGGTGGGGATCCCGCAGCCGGAACGGCGCTACAACCAGTTTCCCCACGAGTACTCAGGCGGTATGCGCCAGCGGGCCATGATCGCCATGGCCATGGCCAACCGGCCCAAGCTGCTGATCGCCGACGAGCCCACCACCGCCCTGGACGTGACCATCCAGGCGCAGGTGATCGAAACCCTCAAGGCAGCCCGCCAGGAGACGGGGGCGGCTTCCATCCTGATCACCCACGACCTGGGGCTGGTCTCCCAGATTGCCGACCGGGTGATAGTGATGTACGCCGGTCGGATCGTGGAGGAAGGGCGCATCGGCGACATCTTCTCCCGGCCACGGCACCCCTACACGATCGGACTGCTGGCTTCCATTCCTTCGACCACGCAAAGGAGGACGAAACTCTACTCCATTCCCGGCCAGCCTCCCGACATGGCCAACGTCCCCCCGGGATGCCCCTTCCATCCCCGGTGCGCCGTCGGAGGGGAGCGTTCGGTCTGCCGATCCGACTCCCCGCGGCTGGCCGAAGTGGGAACCCGACACCAGGCAGCCTGTCACTTCACCGAGGAGGCGGCATCCTGGCTCACCGGGAGAGCAACGTGAACACCGCCGCCGCCCAGAAGCCGATTCTCGACATCCGGGACATCACCACCAGTTACCACATCCGCCGCAGCGGCGCCCAGAAGGCCACCACCCTGGTGGCGGTGGAGGACGTCACCCTGTCCATCAAGCCCGGGGAGACTGTGGGGCTGGTGGGTGAGTCGGGGTGCGGCAAGTCCACCCTGGGAAGAACCATCATCCGACTGCTGGAGCCCTCGGCCGGAATGGTGAGTTTCGCGGGACAGGACATCACCCACTTCAATCACCAAGAGATGCGTCCCCTGCGCCAGGAGATGCAGATCGTCTTCCAGGATCCCTACGCCTCCCTGAATCCCCGGTTCAGAGTCCGCCAGATCCTGTACGAGCCCTTCCGGATCCATGGCATCTCCAAAGCGGTGGCCAGCCAAAAGATCCCCGAACTCCTGTCCCTGGTCCAGTTGCCACCCGACTCGCTGCGCCGGTTCCCCCACGAGTTCTCCGGCGGGCAGCGACAGCGGATCGCCATCGCCCGAGCCCTGGCTCTGGAGCCCTCTTTTCTGGTGCTGGACGAACCGGTGTCGGCGCTGGACGTCTCCATCCAGGCCCAGATTCTCAACTTGCTGGAGGACCTGCAAACCGAACTCGGCTTGGCGTATCTCTTCATCGCCCACGATCTATCGGTGGTGGGCCAAGTCTCCGATCGCGTGGCGGTCATGTACCTCGGCCGGATCGTGGAAGAAGGCCCCCGGGACGCGGTTTTCAACTCCCCCCAGCATCCCTACACGATCGCCCTCCTGTCGGCGATCCCCGACATCTCCGCCGCCCAGGGTCAACAGACCCGGGAGCGGATAATTCTCACCGGCGACCTGCCCAATCCCCTCGATCCGCCATCCGGCTGCCGCTTCCGCACCCGGTGCTGGCGAGGCGACCAACTCTGCGTCGACCAGGAACCACCATTGGCGCCTGTCTCCGACAGCTTGGTAGCCTGCCATTACCCGGGCCCCGAAGACTCCGGCGCCCGATCATGACCAGATACGTTGCCCGCCGCCTGTTGCACGGCATCCTGGTCATGTGGATCGTCTCGACCGCCGTGTTCGTGATCTTCCGGCTGGTCCCAGGCGACCCCGCCGCCATGACACTCGGCTTCGACGCCTCACCGGAGGACTACGAAGCACTCCGAGAGGAGTTGGGCCTCAACGACCCCATCCACGTCCAATACCTGCGCTGGATGGGGAACCTGGCCCGCGGCGACTTCGGGAAGTCGATTACTCACGGCTACGCCGAGGTGTCCAGCCTGGTCTTTCCCGCCTTGGGGAGAACCTTGGAACTGGCTGCTCTCTCCATACTCCTGGCCGTGATTGTGGCCGTGCCCCTGGGGATGATCTCGGCCATCCGGGAAGGGACATGGGTGGACCACATCGCCCGGGTGTTCACCACCCTGGGATTCAGCATGCCCACCTATGTGATGGGAATCGGCTTGCTCATCCTGCTGGCGGAAGTGTTCCCCCTTCTACCTCCCGGGGGGTACGTTCCCTTTGGAGAAGATCCCGTCAAGCACCTCAGTCAACTGATAATGCCGGTGCTCACCATCGCGTCGGTGACCGCCGCCCGGCTGACCCGGTTCATGAGAGCAGGGATGTTGGAAGTGCTCAGCGCCGACTACGTGCGCACCGCCCGCGCCAAGGGCCTGACGGAGCGTCGGGTCAACTACTGGCATGCCTTCCGGAACGCCGCCATCCCGCTGGTCACCGAGGTGGGCGTCAACTTCGGATTGCTGGTGGGAGGGATGGTGGTTATCGAGCAGATCTTCATTTGGCCGGGGTTGGGATGGCTTATGATCCAGTCCATCCTCACCCGGGCGTTCGACGTGGTTCAGATAGCCGTGCTGGTCTCGGCCGCCACCTTCGTGATCGTCAACCTGCTGGTGGACCTGACCTATTCCTGGCTCGACCCGAGGATCGCCCGTTCATGAGCGCACAAGGACCAACCCGGATATGACATCTGCCGCACAGTTCTCGGAGAGACGCAAGATCTGGAGGAGGATCGTCCGCAATCCCCTTCACCTCTTCACGCTCAGCATGGTGGCGCTGCTGGTGCTGACGGCGGTGTTCGCCGATCTCCTGGCACCTTACGGCGCCACCGAAGTGGTCGCCTATCCCTTCGAGTTGCCTACCGGACAGTTCTGGCTGGGCACCGACTCGATAGGAAGGGACATCTTCAGCCGTCTCATCCACGGATCACGGGTCTCGCTGTACGTGGGCTTTGCCTCCACCGCCATAGCGGTGGTATTCGGGGTTCCGATGGGCGTTGTCAGCGGGTACTTCGGCAAACTCACCGACACCTTAATGATGCGCACCACCGACGGCCTGCTGGCGTTTCCCCCCATCATCCTGGCCATGGCCATGGTGGCGGTGCTGGGAACCAACCTGCGCAATACCATCATCGCCATCGGGGTAGTTCAGATCCCCCGCTTCGCCCGTCTGGTGCGAGGAATGGCCCTCTCCCTCAAAGAGAGTGAATTCATCACCGCCGGCAGAGCCTTGGGCGCCAGTCATGTGTATCTGATGCAGCGGTCGCTTCTGCCCAACCTGACCTCGATCATCCTGGTGCAGTTCACCCTCACCTTCGCCACCGCGGTGCTGACCGAGGCGGCCCTCAGTTTCCTGGGTCTGGGCGCTCAGCCTCCCGCCCCGTCCTGGGGCTCCATGCTGCTGGTCGGAAAGACCCTGGTCTCCACCAATCCGTACCTGGCGTTGGGAGCGGGAAGTGCCATATTCATTACGGTGCTGGTCTTCACCCTTCTGGGCGACACCCTCACCGACCTCCTCAACCCCTACCGCACCGACCGTTAAGCCTGGATCCACCGATGGGTTCGGTGGGGGGTGTGGGGTCGTATTCCCTCCTCCGAGATCCGTCTGCTCTGGTGACATCGGACTCGAATTCGGGCGCGCCCATCGTCCTGAAGTAAGCGGGTCAACTGCCTATTGTCTCCAGCCAGCCCGAGAGCACGGTCCCCACCGGTCAGGGATAACACATACGCGTCCAGATTTACGAGACTGGGCTGGGTCACGCCGCCGTCCCACCCTCGTAAACTGAATTAGGGCTCATTCCGTGGGTGGCCCTTTGGTCGCCTCTTCTCGAGCATCGGTGACGGCAAGTCAAGTATTCGAATACGCACACGAACTGAGAAGTCGACATGCAACCCAAACCGCTAAACGGAAAAGTGGCAATCGTTACCGGCGCCGGCAGCCCCATCGGCATGGGCCGCGCCATGACGTTTGCCCTGGTGCAGGCCGGGGCACGCGTCGCGATGCTGGACATCAACGAGGAGTGGCTGGAGCAGTCCGCAGGCGAGGTGCGAGCGGCCGGTGGGGACGACTGTGTCCTGGACTTGGTCTGCGATATCTCAGACCCCGAAAGCGTGGAGGACGCTGTCCGCAAGACGATAGCCGGGCTCGGCGGGCTCCACGTGCTGATCAACAACGCTGGAACGATGAACCTTGCGGACCTCGCCGGCGGTAATCTTCCCAAGTTTTGGGAAATCACTCCCGAGACGTGGAGCAGGATAATCGCTGTCAATTCCAGCGGATCGTTCTTCATGGCCCGGGCGGCAGTGGGCCACATGCTCGACCAGGGATGGGGCCGGATAATAGGAGTCACGACCAGCGTCGACACCATGTATCGGCCAGGCTTCTGCCCCTACGGTCCGTCCAAGGCAAGCCACGAGGCGCTGGTCGCTCTCATGTCCCGTGAATTGGACGGGACCGGAGTAACCGCCAATGTACTCGTCCCCGGCGGCCAGACCGACACCCACATGATCCCCGATGGCATCGCGGTGGAACGGGCGATCCTCATACGGCCGGAAGTGATGAACGGGCCCGCAGTGTGGCTCGCGTCAGAGGAGTCGGACGGGATCAACGGCATGCGCCTGATCGCCCACTATTGGGACGAAAGCTTGCCCCTCGACCAACGGCTCGACCAGGCCGCCGCGCCCGCCGCCTGGCCGCAACTTGGCATGCAGGGCATATTCCCGGGACAAGACTTGTGAATCGGTTGATCGCGAATACCGACGAGTCACTTTTCGAGACCCGCCCTCTTGTCGCCCCCAGCCGCACATTCACTGCGCATTCTCATAACCTGTGGGGCGAGTGCCCGTAAACTAACCATCGAAGCGAACATACGGTAACCCCGCGTCGGTAGCGGCGCACACGCCAACGAGGAGGCCAACCTTGGAAGCGAAGACTGAGCTCATAGTCCCGAAGGTGATCCCCGGCGCCGTCCCGATGGTGGTCCGCGGCACCCGGCCGCCAAGCGACACGGCACAGACTCCCGGCCTGATCCGCCGTCCCGCAATCGACGCGGCAGCGGTAGGAGCCAGCAAGATCTGGTTCGGCACCGTCACCTCAGAGCCCAATCACACGGGTCCGCCCCACATGCACGGTGAGGCCGAGACCGCCGCGTACGTCATTTCCGGCCACGTCCGGGTCTACTACGGCGAGGACTTCAAGGAATGGGTAGAGGCCGGACCAGGTGACTTTCTATTCGTGCCTGCCCACATGTGGCACATCGAGGAAAACCCCTACGACGTACCGTCGGAACAGTTCCTGGCCCGCGGACCGGACAACATAGTTATAAACATGGAGGAGTAGGGCCTCGGTCCTGCCTCGGAAGGTCGAGCCGATGGCAAGGTTGTGGTCGGTGGGGCGGACACGCATAGGGATACCCACGTTGGGGCGGTAGTCGATAGCACGGGTCGGCTGTTGGGATCGGCCCAGTTCCGGACTGATACAGCCGGCTATGGATATCTAGTTTCCAACTACCAACTACCAACTACCAAATCAGCAGAGTGGCGACCATCAGGAACCCGCCGAACCCGACCACATCGGTCACCAGCGTCAGGAAGATGTTCGAGGCCAGTGCCGGGTCCAGCCCCAACTTGCGAAGCATCAGAGGGATACCGGTACCGGAGAGCGTTCCTATGACGAGGTTGACGACTGTTGCTATTCCCATAGTGACGGCGAAGTTCACCGTGCCGCCGAACACCAGGCCCACGGTTCCAGCGAGCAGACCGACGGGTATGGAGTTGATCACGCCGATCGCCACCTGATTCATGAGCACGCGCCCTGCCCGACTGGGTGTGACGCCGTCAATCGCCATCGATCGGATGACCACGGCCAGGCTCTGTGCCCCGGCATTGCCGCCCATCAGCGCCACCACCGGCATCAGAGCGGCCAGGACCGGGCCGATGTCGTCGATCACCGCGGACTGCCGTTCGATGACCAGCGCTACCACCAGCGCCATCGCCAGATTCACCAGCATCCAGGGAAGGCGCATGCCGGCCGCCCGTGCTACGGGCGTGAACACCGTCTCCTCGGGCCCGGCTCCCATCGCGGCGGCGAAGTCCTCCGAGGCCTCGGCCTGAACCGAGTCCACCACGGCCTCATGGGTGACCATGCCGAGCAGGACACGCGAGTGATCGACCACCGGTAACCCGAACAGGCCGTAGCGTTGTACCAGCTCGGAGACCTCCTCCCGGTCTGTTTCGGGACGTACTGCAACCGGTCGGTGCACCATGGTCTCGTCTAGTCCCACCCCGGGCCGCGCGAACACCAGGTCCCGGAACGAGACCACGCCGACCAGCTGGCGCCGATGGTCGACCACATAGACATACGAGAGGTCCTCGATCTGGTCGTGGAGTTGGCGGAGCCGTTCGATGGCCTCACCCGCGGTCATCCCCACCTGCAGGACCGCCACCTCGGTCGTCATCAGCCCGCCCGCCGAGTCGGGGGCGTGCTGGAGCAGAGCGAGCAACTCCTGGGAGATCTCAGGATCGAGGCCGGCTAGTACCTGCTCCCGGTTGCTCTCGTCGAGTTGTCCGAGCAGGTCGGCCGCCATGTCGGCATCCATGGCAGCGATGAGGTCCGAGGCTCGGGCCAGGTTGAGCCCTTCGAGAACATCGACGCCCAACTCGGGGCGCATCTCGTTGAGGATCCCGGCTGCGTCGGCGATGTTGAGGTCGGAGAGCAGGTCGGTGGCCGCGTCGGCGTCCAGTTCCTCGAGGATGTCTGCAGCGTCGTGGGGGTCGGCGCTGGCCAGTTCCTGCCACTCGGCGGTATGGGTGTCCAGGTACTGCTCGACCTCATCCGGCTGAACCCGGGCGGTGCTCCGCAACCGCTGGGCGAGCTCCCTTGGCCTGGGCAGTCTTATCCGCACCGGTCTGTCTCCTACGGGGTCGGATCCTGCTGCCGGAGCATGACGGGGACCCCTAGGAGGGTGCTGAAAGAGACGGGGATTGGTTGGCCCGCGATCCGTGGACCGGGGGGTTCATTTGAGGCCTTCGGGCGAACCGGACATTATGCAGCACCCTCCGACGTTCAGCCGTCGTAGGGCCGGACCGCGAGCACCGTGACCTTGAACACGCCTCCGGGTGCCTCGTAGGTGACATCATCACCCACCGCCGCGCCCACCAGTGCGGTACCGAGGGGACCCTCGGGTGAGGCCAGCAGGAAGCCGGGGACCCGGTTCTCGGGAACGGCCACGAAGTACTCCTCCTCGAACCCCTCATCGTCCACCAGCGTGACGATCGAGCCGATCTGCACGGTGCCGTCGCTGGCGGCCTCGCCGACGGTGGAATTGTCGAGCAGATGCCGGAGCTTGCGGATCCGAGCCTCCATTAGGCCCTGCTCGGTCTTGGCGGCGTCATAGTCGGCGTTCTCCCGGATGTCCCCGTGTGACCGCGCCTCGGCGAGCCGCTCCGCGATGCGGGTACGCCCGGCGGTGGTGAGCATGCCGTATTCTTCTTGAAGTTTCCGGTACGCGGCAGGCGTCAGCCAGGTCTCAGGGGTGCTCATACCGGCCAGGATACCCGTTGGGATGTTCTTGCCGGCCGGGTGCCACCAGCCGGGACACCCCCGGCCAGGGTTCGCACCGCATCGTGCCAAACTCCTGGCCCTGGGTGGAACTGTCCGGCCGGAAGAAGGTGGAAGGAGGTGAGACATGTCCGAGATACGACTTACGTCCTTCTCGCCGGGTGGCGGCTGAGCGTCCAAGCTCGGCGCTGACGAGCTGGCGCAGGTCTTGCGCCCCCTCAGAACTCACCACGCAACGTCCCATTCCGACCTCTTGGTGGGAATCGCCACCTCCGACGATGCGGGCGTGTTCCACCTGGACGACGACCGCGCGCTGGTCCAGACGGTGGACTTCTTCACCCCGATCGTGGATGAGCCCTACGACTGGGGACGGATCGCGGCCGCCAACGCCCTGTCGGACATCTACGCGATGGGCGGGCGGCCGCTGACGGCCCTCCAGTTGGTGGGATGGCCTCGGTCCGCGTTGCCGCTCGAGGCGTTGAGCGATGTCATGACCGGCGGGGCCGATGTGATGGCAGAAGCCGGGGTCACGATCACGGGCGGGCACTCCATCGACAACGAGACGCCCGTATACGGGTTCGCCGTCACCGGGACCGCCTCCCCGGCCCGGGTCGTCACCAACGGCGCCGCCCGACCGGGCGATCTGATTGTCCTGACCAAGCCCCTGGGAACGGGCGTCGTCGCCGCCGCCCTCAAGGCGCGGGTGGCCGCCGCCGCCCTGCGCGACGTGGCGGTGGAGACCATGGTGGCTCTCAACGGGCCGGCCTCTGCGGTGATGGTGGAGGCGGGTGTGACGTGCGCCACCGACGTAACGGGCTACGGACTGTTGGGCCACATCCGGGAGGTGATGTCGGTTTCCGGGGTGTCCGCGCGCCTGGACATGGACGCGGTTCCGGTACTGGCAGGTGTAGCCGATCTGATCGAAGCGGGGATGTATCCGGGCGGTAGCCTGCGCAACCTGGAGTCCGCGCGAACTTCCCTCAGGACGTCTCGGAGTAGTACGGAGCAGAAGATCCTGGCGGATGCTCAGACCAGCGGCGGCTTGCTGATGGCGGTTGCCCCGGACCGGTCGGGACGGCTGCTGGAGAAGCTCCGGCCGGTTGCACCGGCAGCTACGGTCATAGGTGAGTTCACGGCGGCCGGCGGAGAACCGGTGATAGAGGTGGTATGACCGACGTGGCCAGTGGTCCGGAGCGGCTCCGGATGATCGCCTCCGCCCTTTCCATCGGGGGTCTGCAACGCCATATCTTCCTGTGCGCCCAGCAAGCGAATCCCCGCTGCTCGACCTACGAGGAGAGCAAGGAGGCGTGGCGCCGGCTGAAACGGACCGCCAAGTCGCTCGACATAGCCTCGGCGCCCCCGGGGTGGCGGGGGAACCTCTCCCGCCCGGCGACAGGGGTGGAGCAGGGCAATGGCACGATCCTGCGATCCAAGGTGGACTGCCTGCGGGTGTGCGAGCAGGGACCGATAGCGGTGGTCTACCCGGACGGGGTGTGGTACCACTCCGTGGCAGGCGAGGTACTCGACCGGATCATCCAGGAGCATCTGGTGGAGGGCCGTCCTGTCGACGAATACGTGTTCGCGGTGGACGACCTGTCGGCCCCCTCCAGAGCGTGATGCGTCTCCGTGTAGCCGTCCCGGTCATCGCACTGGCCATGGTGGTCTCGGCCTGCTCCCAGCGTTCGCCGGAGCTTCCACCGGTCGATGTCCCCGCCGAAGTCGTTCCTGACCTCGTCAACCCGGCGGATGTGGACAAGATGTTCCCGCTCGGTGGCGACTGCCTGCTGGCGGTTGGAAGCGGCGTGCGGGTGCTGGACGTGGTGGACGGTACGGGTGCCGCCGGTGCGCTTCGGCCGGGTGACATCATGACCTCGGTTGATGGCGTGCCGGTCAGCTCCCGGGAGATTCTGCTCCAGGTGCTCGAGGGCCGGCGGGTGGGGGAGCGATTGGTTGTGGAAGGAACTCGCGTCGGTGCCCCGTTCAGCGTTTCGATTGCCCTTTCTCCGGTTCCCGGTCAGACGGGACGGGCCATCCTCGGCGTCATCACCGAGACCAGGCTGGAGGCTGTCCGGCCGGCGAGCCTTCCCGATGCGGTCATCGACGACCAGCTGGCCCGTCCGGTGATCGTGGACGGCGGGATCTACCGGTACGTGCCCCTGGGCGCGGTCTGGACACCATATCCGGGTAACCCCGCCGAGCACATGGCGGAGTTGGGCTCCGACATCTACACCGTGGCAGCCGAGGAGCCTCTCTCCCTGGTTCGGGTGGGTGACGAGGAGCCGATCGCCATCGATCCCGGGCCGGTCGTCTACGAGACGCCGGTAGGTCCGCTCGAGGTGGTGGCTTCCGGATTCGACGAGGTGGTCGGATCGGTGGGAGGGTTGTTGCTCATAGCCGGGCAGGCGGAGGCCGGGCCCGGAGACACCGCCGCGGCGGTTCACGGGGTCGATCCTGTCGCGGCGACGGTGGAGTGGATCCGCCCCTTGGGTCTGTCGGACTCCGGGAACACGCTGGCCGCCGTCGATGCCTACCGGAGCCCCTCCGGTGATCGTGCGCTGGTTGCGCTCGTCGAGTATGACGTGGAAGGCGGCGGCGGAACAGAGCTGTTCAATTACTACCTGGTGGACGAGGAGGGCGAGGGGACGGTGGGTCCGCCCGGCATCGATCAGTTCTTCCCCACCGACGGTGTGACCGGCTGGTACGACGACAACTCGCTCATCTACCTGGTCGATATCGAGGTTCCGCAGATAGTCCTGTGGTCGTTGGGCAACGGCGAGCACACCCTGCTCAGGTCATATACGGCTGAGGAGGCCTTCAGCCTGCGTACGGCGTTTCCGGTAGGGGATGGAGAGCACATCGTGGAGGTGCGTGACGGCGAGGTGTTCCTGGTTGACGTGAACCGCCCCGAGCTCACCCGCCTGATTTCTCGTGGATGCCGGCACGTGCCTATAGAAGGCAGGAGCCTGGGCTAGTGGTCTGTCTCCGCAACAGCCAGGTGTGTTCTGGCTGCCATCGGTGTCCCGTCGCTGCGTTCCGCTTCCTCAACGTACCGCTGCGGGTACGCCTTCGTCAGCGGGCCTTGCGAGGAACACCGCTGCCGACGCCATACCACACCGCCATTACACAGACAGACGCGAAAGTGGCCTGTCTGCGCAATAGCCAGGTGTGTTCTGGCTGCCATCGGTGTCCCGTCGCTGCGTTCCGCTTCCTCAACGTACCGCTGCGGGTATGCCTTCGTCAGCGGGCCTTGCGAGGAACACCGCTGCCGACGCCATACCACACCGCCATTACACAGACAGACCACTAGTCGGAGCCGGGCTACTCGGTTTTCTCGGCGCCTACGGCCTCGGGTGCCGGGGCTGTGACCGGGAGGCCTCCGTTGCCTTCCACGTCCTCCGGAGCGGCCAGACCTAGGGCGGACCGATGATCCTCCACGCTTACCGCTGCGAAGCCGACGGGATTCTCCTTGGTTATCACCCCTGCTTCGAGGCCGATGATCTCGGCAACCTCGTCACCCGAGATGGTCTTCTTCTCCTGGAGACAGACCGCCACGTTGAACACCGCCGCCTTGTGCTGTTCGAGCATCTCGTAGACTTCGTCGTAGAGCCGCTGAAGCCTCCGCTCCACCTGGGAGGCCATGGTCTTGGCTATCTCGCCACTCGGGTCGGGCGGCTGGTCGAGTGCGTGGCGGGGCATACCGGCGCTCGAAGCGATGTTGTCGCCCATTCCCCAGACCCCGATCATGCGGCTCTCGATAGTGGTTGCGTTCCGGAGATCACCCCCCACCCCCATCGAGTTGTCGCCCTTGAAGAACATGCGCTCTCCGGCAAGGCTGGCCAGCGACACCTTTATGTCCACCTCCAACTCGGTCTTCCATTGGACGAACCGGTCCTCGAGGGAGATGTATGAGACGAAGCCGCCGACATCACCGCGGCGCTCGATGGTGGCGACATCGACGTTGGCGTGGGACTTGAGAAGGTGGGCGGCCACCGCGTGGCTGGACTCGTGGATGGCGACGGCGAACTCTTCGCGCTCCACGTACTCGAAACCTTCGGCCGGGCCCATTTCCTTGAGGGTCTTGGCCTTCCAGATGTCATCCCACCCGATGATGTCGCGGTCAGCTCGCTGGGCCAGGATGAGGGCCTCATTGACCAGGTCCTTGATCTTGGCGCCGGAGTAGTACGGAGTCTTGGCGGCGAGCTCCTCGATCTGTTCGTCGGTGATGTCGTGGCTGACCTTGGCCAGATAGCCCTCGAACGTGCGAGCACGGCCCTCCTTGGTCGGGAATCCGACTTTGTAGATACGGTCGATCCGTCCCGGACGTAGCAGCGCCGGGTCGAGCACGCTGGGGAGGTTGGTGGCCATCATGATGAAGATGCGGTACTTGGGTGGAGGCTTGGGCTTTATCCCGAGCGCCTTCCGGGCCTTGTTGGTGATCCCTCGAGGCTTCTTCAACCCGGATATCTCGGTCAGGAGGGCTTGGAGGGTACCCATACCGCCGCCTCCGCCGCCCATCATCATCACTCGGTTGATCCACGTTCCGGGAAGCCCTTCCGGTTCGCCGGAAGCCGGGCTCGTCCGGGCCGCATCCCCTTCGATGATGCTGAGGGACTGCGGGCTCAGGTAAAGGGAAGCGTTGCAGCCCATCCCGGCGCTGAGCGGTGTGGTGGGTTGTGGCGGTCCTCCTCCCTGGGCGAGGGCGCCCCGGTTACCGAGGGCGTCGGCCTCGTCGAAGAAGACCACCACGCCCCCATGGCGCAGGGCCAGCTTGCGGAGCTTCCGGAACAGACCCTTCACCTTCAGGATGCCGACCCCCATGAACATGGCTTGGAAGGCGCCGGGATCGACGAAGACGAAGGGGAGGCCGACCTCACCCGAGGTGGCCTCGGCGATGAGCGTCTTCCCCGTTCCCGGAGGGCCCCACAGCAGGATTCCACCGGGCACGTAGCCACCTTTGGCCTCGATCTCATCCGGCTTCTCGAGGAACCCGACGTTCTCCCGGACCAACTCGAGTACATGGTCCTGACCCCAGACATCGGAGTACCGGGTCTCTATCTCCTCCGGCATGATCGTGTCGACGCCCCCTCGGGACAGGAACCAGAAGAGGGCGGCGAATTGCATGATCAGGAACAGGGGATAGAACAGGAACATGATGAACTGCTGCAGGTTGCGGGCCAGGATGCGGGGGAGTTGGATCACTGCCTCGACCGGTCCGTTCACGTCGGCCACGAAGTAGTCCACCACCGAGCCCAGGATCAGCAGGAAGATCAGGATCCGGACGTAGCGGCCGAGCCGGAAGCGGGTCCACGGCTTGAGGCGTCGGTGAGCTTGGCGTTCCATCCCCCCGAAGAACCCTTGGGCCCAGAACCGGTTGTAGCGGGCCCACTTCTCCGAGACGTAGTAGTGGATCTGGCGGAGCAACTCGATGGGCAGGGCGATCATCAGCACCCGACCGAATGTCTCGTTCCAGGTGTCCCCGAAGGCCTGGCCGAATGTGGTGAACGGGGCGGTGACCTTGGCGCTGATCAGGATGCCGAGGAAGAACAGGATCAGCACCACAAACTTGATGCGATCCCACGTAGGGGAGCGCCTGCGGACGTCTGTCTTCATAATCGGCTTCCTTATCGGCGGGTGTTCACGATCCACGACTCGACCGCCGCCACGATATGCTCACCCTCCCGGGCGAAGCATTCCAGGGAGCAACCCGCCGCCATCGAGTACAGCTCGGTGGCCTGCGGATTGGTGACGGCCAGCACGTAGACGAGTCCCTGGCTCTGCCCATCCTGGGCGGTGAGCCCCACCGTGGCGCCGATGCCCTCGAAATCCCTCCCGAACGTGAAGTCCCACGTGTCGATCTCCACTCCCTGGCCCGGGTTGGTGACGTCGTAGGCCGAGACCGCCATCAAGCGGCGTGAGAGTAGGTCCTTCTCTTCCGGGCTGATCTGGCGGATTATCTGGGCTCCCACCGGGAACGGGGAGGTTGCCGCATCGAGGGACAGGTTGTTCAGGTCACGTCCCGCCGCGCCGTCGAACGCCACGAAGCTGATCGGCCGGTAACCACCGATGTCCGGCACGAACGGCACCGGAGCGATCTGGGACAACTCGTCGGCCCGGTAGAGGTTCCAATTCTTGGGCAGTTCGAAGAGGGACCGATTCTCCGCGTCCCGGTAAACGGTGATGTCGGGATCGCCCCCGCCGCACGCGGTCAGCAGCAGGGCCCCGACCAGTACAAGGATCACGATCCTCGAGTGCGCTCTCATGGGTGTTGATGTCCTCGCCATAAACGCCGTCCGGGTATTCTACGCTAGTGGTTTGTCTACGTAACGGCGGTGTGGTCTGGCGTCGGCAGCGGCGTTCCTCGCAAGGCCCGCTGACGAAGGCGTACCCGCAGCGGTACGTTGAGGAAGCGGAACGCAGTGACGGGGCGTCGATGACAGCCAGAGCACCCCTGGCTGTTGCGGAGGCAGACCACTAGGACGATGAGCTAGCGGGGCCGTTTGCGATCCCTCGGGCTCAGCGGAGATCGATTCGAGAGCGTTGTGATCGTGTCCCTCGTGACCTTGCTGGCCCACCATCCCTACGACACCGTTCTGGGCTTTTCGATCGCGCTGGTGGGGATAGTCCTGATCATGTGGGCCGAGAGGCGGGCCAAGGCGCGGCGCCAGGACGGGAACCACCGATCCGCGCCTCCGGATAATTAGTTGCCAGTCGGTAGTTTCTAGTTTCTAGCTTTAACTCACTACTAACCCTGATTAATCATGTTCTCAGCACACCGATGCGCATCAGGCCACCTCAACCTCCAAATATGCGAGGCGGCCACTCCTCATCCGGCGGTGAATGTTTCGCCAAGCCGAGGCAGGGGCTGCGGATAGCTCTGCTCCCCAAGTCAAGAGCCCGTAAGCCCTCGCTTCTGTCATCCTTCAAACCCCTATCCATGAATAATTAAGGCGAACAACTAACAACTAGCAACTAGCAACTAGCAACCAGAAAGGCAGACCACTAAGATTCCCGCCGATGTCCGATTCACGTGTGGCCGCTATCGGCGAGATACTGGGAGGCGCTCCCGACCATCT
Source organism: bacterium (assembly GCA_028820935.1). NCBI lineage: Bacteria > bacterium. The sequence continues at coordinate 65,077 of JAPPHZ010000036.1, forward strand.
GGTGGAGCGATCGGCAGAGGCTCGCGCGGCGGCACAGGGGATAACGGTCGATGAGGTGTTGAGCGCCTGGTCCGGCGGGGCGGTTTTGGCCCCTACGGCTCCACCTCCGGCATCCGATCCGGTCGTGGCAGAGACCGAAGCTCCTGCGGCGCCGGCACCGGCGCCGGTAGATCCGATCCCTGGCGACGTGCCGCAGCCTGCGCTCCAGCCGGTAGCCGTTGCCGCGGTCGAGGTCGTCGAGGAGGAGGAAGAGATCGAGCCGGTCGATCCGGCGCCGTTGGCAGATCGAGTTCGCTTGGGCGCCAAGGTGGGAGCCGGCTTCGGCGCAGTGCTCGGTTTGGTGTCGTTCGCGGCGATGGCGCCGCTGATGCTGACCCGGCTTTCGCAGACAACGGCGGCGGGCGCTCCGGCCGGTGAGGTCACCTGGACCTACGTGGCTGCCACCGCAGTGGTCTGGACGGTGGCGGGCGCCATCATCAACGTGGCCTCGCGGGGGATGGGCCGCTTCAGGTCACCGGCCTTCGACACCGAGACCGGTTGGGTCGGTTCGGTGTTCTCGGGGGGTTTCCTGGGTCTGGTGGTGGGCGCCGCGTTCGGAGGCGTCCTCTATGCCACCGGCGAGGCATCCCTGTCGGGGACGCAACTCCTTGCCGTCAGTCCCCTCTCGATCATGTGGACCTGGTTGGGCTGGACGGCGCTGGGCGCGCTGATCGGCGGGCTCGGCCAGGCCATGGCGCAGCCGGCCGCCCTGTCCGGTACCGAGGCGGAGGAGGCCCGCGAGGTCCGGAAGCGCCTCACCGACGGGTTGGCCATGCCGGTGCTCGCGACGCTGGTGATCGCGGTGATCGTGGTTGCCTTCGGGTCCCTGCTGCTTCGCTATGCAGCGTTCGCTCCGCTGATCGCCATCCTGGTTTCCATCGGAACGATCGGTTTCGCGGCGCTGATGTCATCGCGTCCCAACCTGCGTGTCACCAAGGCAGAGTTCCTGGTGGCGGCGGCCGGTGTCGGGGTAGTGCTGACCATGCTGGCGCTGATCGCGGCGGCGCTGTCGGGCGAGGGCGACGAGGGGGGAGCCGGAGAGCCCGCCGGGCATGCTCTGGAATACGTCATCACGGATCCGGCGAGCCGGTAACCCTCCTTGACACGGGAGGGCGGCTCCCTCAACCGAGCAGCAGCACCAAGCCCCCGATGGTGAAGACGATCATCGCCGCCAGCATCGGATACTGGGACCGGACCGCCATCTCCGGGGGGAACCTCTCCAGCGCTCGATCATGGGCCACCAGCACCGCCAGCATGTGACCTATGGCGATGGCAGTTGTCTGGGTCCATGCGATGGTGCCGGTCGACAGGATCGTGTAGTCGACACGCCACTGGGCCGTACCGAACAGGTTCCATCCGAGCCCGTACGGGTCCGAAGCCAGCCTGATCAGGTTCTGCCCTTCGAAGACCAGGAAGCTGAAGTAGTGGGCCACGGTGTAGGCCACCATGATCGGGACCAGGGAGGGCCCGAAAAGGTCGCCCAACTCGTACTCGGGCTCGCCGGTTATCCGGGCCATGGCCGCGATGGCCACGCGGTACAGCGCCATCACCACGCCGATCCCGAATACCAACCCGCCGGTGTTCACGGCGGTCAGTTCCCACCCGGACCGGTTGGAGACGATGTCGAGCCACAAGGAACTCCGCGAGAAGCCGTCGAACGTCGTGGCGCCTATGACCACCAGAACGAGCCGCACCGTTCCCGGGCCCATGCGCATCCGCGCCAGCCCGGTCACGGGGTACCGGAGCCGCAAAGTTCCGCCGGCGTCCTTGTGGAGGGGCGCCAGCGCGCTGATCGTGCGGAACAGGACGGAGAAGCCGTCAGCCTGCCGGACCCAGGCCGGTCCGTGGAGCACGGCCCCCGCTACGAGTGCGATCGCATAGAGCAGCAGGTAGGCGCCGATCGTCCGGGGCGCCGCGCCCTGGTGGTATGCCAGTTCCATCCAGAGGAACACCACCATTCCGAGGAGCGAGATCGGTTCCCCGCCCCGCGCCGGCTCCGGTTCGATTCCCGTACGATCCGAACGGCGGATCCGCCCGCTCAGGTCGGCCAGGGTTGCGAAGGGGTTGACGGCGGCCCACAGGTCGCCTACGAAGGCCGACGCCACCGCCACTCCCACCCATACGAGCACGAAGGCCGCGAACGGCGCCAGGTTGGAAGCCACGTCAGGATTGCCCCTGAAGGCGGCGTGGATGGTCACCGCCAGCATCGCCACCCCGATCAGGCGCGTGATCGGCAGGAGACCTCGCGCCACCGACTCCAGTCCGCGCGGGAAGCGGACACCGCGGGAGGCGGGCGCCAGGCGGGCGTAGGTCCAGTAGCGGCCCAGCACGGCAAACGAGACGAGGACCGCGAACGCGGCCGTCCAGGCGAATTGCCAGATGGGGATCGGTAGATCGAGACGGCCGCCCAGTCCGTGGGCGCGGGCAGGCGTCGCCATGGCCAGCAGCAGCACAGCCGCCACGGGCAAGGCTGCGAGGCGGGCCCGGGTCAAGACACCTCCAGCTGGAGGACCAGGGTGTGGGTTCGTTCCAGCTCCACCTCGAAGACGCCGGGAATCGATGCTTCGAAGGTCAGTCGGCCCTGGCCTTCGACCAGTTCGATGTAGAGGTCATAGCCATGGATATGCACCTCGTCCGAGGTGTTCCCGCTCACCCGGAGCGTCACCCATTGTCCGACTCGCGCCGCCTCGCGCCGAACGCCCCCCTCCACCGAGCCGTCCGTGATCGTCAGGTCGATCACCACTCCGGGCGGATTGGCTTCGGTGGTCGGCGGAACGGTCGTGGTGGAGGGAGCCGGTGGCGCCGTGACCACCGAGGCAGCGGGCGCGGATGTGGTATCCACATGGGAGTCGCCGGCGTGCCAGGCTGAGCTGTGGGCGTCTCTCATGGAAACCGCCAGGGGCGGATCCGCCGACCGGTCCAATCCCACCAACAAAGGTTCCGACGTACGCAGGTGATCGTACAGATGGGCCAGCGGGAAGCGGAAGTCGCCATCGGGCGCCGGAACGATCTCTATGACCTCACCGCCGTCGGTCCGTAGCACGAACGACTCGATGGCTTCCAGGTCGCCGTTGACTTCGAGGACCACTCCCTGGACGGTCTCGAGGGAGGGTGTGTCGCCGGAGTCGCCGCAGGCTGCAAGGAACAGAAGCAGACCCGCCAGCGCCGCAACGTACTTCATGATCCCTTGCGAAGCTCCCGTTCCAGGGCTTCCCAGCGTTGCTCGTACGCATACCACCGGAACCAGACCACCACCAGGACACCCCAGAGGATGGCGCCGCCGCCGAGCTTCATCACCAGCCCGGCCAGGGTCTGGTCGGTGATGGCGTCGATACCCCACAGGCGAGGCGCCTCGGCGTAGAAACGGTAGAGAGGCTCCCTTCCGAATGTCAGGAACGAGGCCGGGATGGTGGGCAGCAACGAGTGGGCGAACAGGTACAGCATGCGTAGCGGAGGGGTAAGCCGCTTCAGTTCCGGCACCGGGCTCAGCACCGGAATCCACATCACGACGGCCGCCGCCATCAGCAGGGCGTGAATGGCGAAGTGGTAGATGCCGGAGGTGACCATCAGGTTCACGATCTCGGGCCAATGGATGCCGACCAGGATGCCGTTGAACACGAAGAAGGCCGCGAGCGGTCGGGTGAGCGGGCGAAGGACGCTGAAGAAGCGCGGGTTGGTGAAGATCCTCCGGAGCATCCAGGCCGGTGTCCCGGCGATCATCAACGGGGCCGACACCAGCGCCAGGGTCATGTGTTCGATCATGTGGAACAGGAACAGGTGCTGTTCGGCGATGTCGTGGAAGGGCCAATCCGATACCACCCATAGCGATGCCAGCCCCGAGGCGAAGAGGGCCACCTGGCCCCGGGTGACCAGCGGTCCGTCGACCTCCAGGTAGGGACCGATGCGGCGGATGGTGTACACGTACCAGAAGCCGACCACGAACACGAAGGCCCACACGTCGAAGTGGGGGTGCCAGGCCGGGATCATCTCAGTGATCCATCAGGCCGTGTGGTGGTGGCTCGGGGGCGTTTCATCGGGGGTGTCGCTCGGGATAAGGCCAGTGTAAATACCGGCCAGTAGTTGGCTACCGGCAACTGGCAGCCCTAGAAGGGTGCTGAAAAAGACGGGGATGGGTTGGCCCGCGATGTCGTGAGCAGGAGTTTCGTCACAGGGTCTCGGGCCAACTGGACATTTTTCAGTACCCTCCTAGAACAGGACGACTGCGCCCAGCGCGGCGAGGGTGATCAAGTACAGGGCGCCCGCCAGGATGGCGCCGGAGGTGAAGAACCGGGACAGCAGTCGCTTTTCAAACCTGAGGTGCATGAACATGGCAACCACCAGGTAGAACTTGAGGGCGCTCAGGATCAGAAGGGCCGGGACGGTCAGGGACTGGCCGATGGCGTCCACGCCGGCCTCCAGGTAGAAGAGCGCAACCTCGGCGGCCGTGAGCACCGCGAGCACGATGGCGATCATCACGTACTGCCGAGGCTGGGGATGGTGTGCGCCGCCGGCCATTCCTAATGCCCTGCTTCTCTCATTGGATCAGGTAGACGAGCACGAAGATGACGATCCAGATGATGTCGACGAAGTGCCAGTACAAGCCTACCAACTCGACGTTGAGCCCTTCGGCCTCGGACAGGCCGCCGGTGCGCATCGACTTGAAGGCCAGCACCAGCAGCATCAGGATCCCGAGAACCACGTGGAGCCCGTGGAATCCGGTCAGCATGTAGAAGGCGCTGGCGGCCGGGTTGATGTTGAGTTTCAACCCGTGGAGGATGAACTCCGCGAACTCGAAGAACTGGCCGGAGACGAAGACCGTTCCCAGGAAGGCGGTGGCGAACAGCCATGTCTTGGTCTGGTCCTGATCGCCGCGCGCCAGCGCCGAATGAGCCAGGACCATCGTCAGCGAGCTCATCAGCAGGACGAACGAGCTGATCGACGTGAACGGAATGTCGTAGAGTTCGACGGGATACAGGGTTCCCGGCCCGAAGTCACGGCCCTTGAACAGCAGGTAGTTGTTGATCAGGGCGCCGAAGAACAGGAACTCCGAGCTGAGAAACACCCACATTCCGAGCTTGCGGCTGTCGATGCCGGTCAGCTGGTGGTGGCCCCCACCCTCCTCGTGGCCGTGGGCGATGTCCGCCATCAGACGTCTCCCTCGCTCATCGCCTGTCCGGTGTTCGCCTCGTGCGCGTCGCCGTCGTGGTCGCCGTGCTCCTCGTCATGGACCTCCTCGAGCGGTTCGGACCCCCAGGCGAACAGCGCGCCGATGGCGACGAAGGCCCCTGCCGCCAGCATGGGGATGCCCCACGGGTGGGTGTGGTACATGATCCCGTAGGCGATGAACATGATGCCCAGCCCGACTATGAAGGGGAAGTACGAGGGCGCCGGTAGGTGGATCTCGTGGTCGGGGTTGCCGTTGGAGCGGATCAGCTCGTCGACCAGTTCATCCGCCTTCTCCTTGCGCACCGCCCGGCCTTCCTCGTCCTCGTCATACTTGAGGTGCCAGAAGTCGTCCAGGGAGGTGACGGTCGGCTCCACCGCGAAGTTGTATTCGGGAGTTGGGGAGGGCATGGTCCACTCCAGGGTGCGGGCATCCCACGGGTCATTGGGCGCTACCCGACCCCGCCGCTTCGAGTAGCTCCAGTTGATCATGAAGACCAGCACCCCGACGGCGATGACGAAGGCGCCGACGGTCACCACGAAGTTGCCGGCGCCGAGGCCCGCCTCCTCGGGGTAGACCCAGGTCCGCCGCACCATGCCCTGCAGTCCCAGCCAGTGCATGGGACCGAAGGTCAGGTTCATGCCGATGAACATCAGCCAGAAGTGCCACTTGCCCAGCGCCTCGTTGTACATGCGGCCCCAGACTTTGGGGAACCAGTAGTAGATGCCGGCGAAGAGACCGAAGAGGGCGCCCCCGAACAGCACGTAGTGGAAGTGGGCCACGATGTAGTAGGTATCGGTCTGCTGCCAGTCGGACGGGACCACGGCATGGGTGACCCCCGACAGGCCCCCGATGACGAACAGGGCCACGAAGCCCAGCGAGAACAGCATGGGCGTGGTCAACCGCACCCTGCCTCCCCAGACGGTTCCCAGCCAGTTGAAGATCTTTATCCCGGTGGGAATGGCGATGGTCATCGTGGACAACCCGAAGGCGGCCTGGGCGACAGTGGGAATACCGGAGGAGAACATGTGGTGGGCCCAGACCCCGAAGCCCAGGAAGGCGATGGCGGCGCCGGCGAACACCACCGCCGGGTAACCGAAGAGCGGTTTCTTGGAGAAGACCGGCAGGGTCTCGGAGACGATGCCCATGGCCGGCAGGATCAGGATGTACACCTCGGGGTGCCCGAATAGCCAGAACAGGTGCTGCCAGAGGATGGGATCGCCACCGGCTTCCGCCACGAAGAACAACGTCCCGAACTGCCGGTCGAAGGTGAGCATGAACAGGGCGATGGCGATGATGGGGAGCGAGAAGAGCAGCAGCAGCGCCACTACCAGGGTCATCCAGACGAACACCGGCATCCTGAGGAGCCGCATCCCCTTGGCCCGCATGTTGAGGATGGTGACGATGAAGTTCACCGCCGAGATGAGTGAGGCTACGCCCAGGATCTGCAGTCCCAGGGCCGCGTAGTCGACCGCCGTGCCGGGGGAGTAGGTGGCGCCGCTGTTGGGGGCGTAGATGAACCACCCGCTGTTCGGGATCGACCCGAGGGCGCTGGCGTCGGCGGCGCCACCCGGGAGGCTGCCGCCCACCGGAGGCGGGGAGGTCCCGAAGATGAGGGACGAGTAGATGAAGAGGCCCCCGAAGAGGAAGATCCAGAAGCTCACCGCGTTCATCCGGGGGAAGGCCACGTCGCGGGCGCCGATCATCAGGGGCAGCAGGTAGTTGAAGAAAGCTGCCGAGATCGGCATCACGAAGAGGAAGATCATCGTCACGGCGTGGGTGGTGAAGAGGCCGTTGTATTCGGCCGCGGTCAGGAATGCCCCGTCCGGGCCCGCCAACTGGATCCGGAGCAGCAGGGCCTCGATACCGCCGGCGAGGAAGAAGATGAAGGCGGTGTAGCCGTACATGAGGCCGATCTTCTTGTGGTCGGCGGTGGTGATCCACGACCAGAATCCGTAGGTAAGCCGGGGACGCCGGAAGAGGGTGGTCTCAGCCCGCTCGACCTTGTCGGTCGCTACGTCGATTGCCATGAGGCCCTCCTAGCTAGTGGTCTGTCGGTGGAATGGTGGTGTGGTATGGCGTCGGCAGCGGTGTTCCTCGCAAGGCCCGCTGACGAAGGCGTACCCGCAGCGGTACGTTGAGGAAGCGGAACGCAGCGACGGGGCGCCGATGACCGCCACAGCACACCGAGCTTTTTCGCCGACAGACCACAATCATTCCAGGCTCGACAGGTACACGACCAGGGCGTCGATCTCGTCGGCGGTCAGGCCGAGTTCGGGCATGAACGAGCCCGGCTTCCAGGTGGGTGGATCGGCCAGCCATAGCCGCAGGCCTTCCTCCCAATCGGCCTGGGTGGGGTCGAGTTGGGCGGGCAGGGTGGCGCCGGCGAACACGCCCCGGCTGGCGAAGTGCGTCAGGTCGGGGGCGGGGACGGTCAGCGTCTCGGGGTCGGGGTTGTTGACGCCGTCGATGATGTGGCAGCCGATGCAGGCGCCGCCCAGGAACACCTCCATCCCGCGCTCGGCCTCGGAACCGGGCTCCGGCGAGACGGCGGGAAGGAGTTGGCCGGCCGTCCAGGCGTCGTAGTCTGCCCTGGTCATCGCTACCACGCGGGCCCGCATCCGCGCATGGCTCAGCCCGCAGAACTCGGCGCAATGACCCCAGTATTCGCCCGGGTCGTCGGCATACAGCCGCTGCTCGGTCTCCTGCCCGGGGACGAGGTAGCGCTTGCCGGCCAGCTTCGGAATCCAGAAGTTGTGCAAGACGTCTTCGGAAGTCATCTTGGCGCAGACCTCGGTGTCCTCCGGGATCACCATCACGTTGGCTGTCACCACGCCCGAATCGGGATACCGGAACTCGAACCACCACTGGTGCCCGATCACCTCCACCTCCATGGCGTCGCCGGGGCACTCGGCCAGTTCGAACAGGGTCGAGATGGTGGGGACGGCGATGGCGGCGAGGATGATCGTCGGAACCACCGTCCAGATCAGCTCCAAGCGCGTGTTGCCGGCGACCTGCTTGGGCTCGGGACGTTCCTTCCCTTTTCGCTCCCTGAAGAGGAAGACCGCCAGCAGGAGAGCGCCTTGGACCAGCACGAATATCACCGCTGCGCCCCAGAAGACGGGCCAGAACAGCTCGTTGATCCGCTCGGCTATGGGACCCCGGGAGTCGAAGGTGTTGAGGGGTTGTTCCACCCTCCCGCAACTCGCAAGCAGGATTGCGGTCAGGAGAGCGACCGGCAGACGTCTGGACAGCCAAAGGACCGGCCGCTCGCGTCGTTCCATGTCTCCCTTCCAAGCCAGGGCCGCGGGGTACCGCGCAGACCCCTATATGTTACGGGTTCGGGTATCCGGCCACCAAGCCGGGGACCTCGGGGGGCGCCACGCCTCCCGGCGCCTCAGGAGGTCACTCTATCCAAGGCAGCATGTAGTTCAGCGCGATCGAGCACGCCCTCGAATCGGTGGGTCACGATGCCCGCGCCGTCAACCACGAAAACCCAGGGCTCGTTGGGCAATCCCCACTCGACGACCGCCCTGGTCAACTCCAGGTCAGCGCGATTGGAGGCGTCCAGGTTCTCGTAGATCTCCACATGGATCCAGTTGACGTCCGGGTAGATGTCGATCAGCGGTTTCGCTACGTCGACCACGGGGCCACAGGTCTGGCTGGTGCAGAAGGCGGGAGTGGCGAAGACGATCACCGACGGCCGGCCGGAACCGACCGCTTCCCCAACGGTCGTCTGGTAGAGACGGACGTCGGGCGCCGGGTCGGTGGTCAACGATCCCAAAGGTGTTTCCGGGAGGGTCTTGGAATCGGAGGGCGGCGCCCGTTCTCCGATCCCGACGGTGCGGGGCTCGGGGCTCACCGAGAACGGGGCGCCCTCGATCGCCCGATCATCTCCAGTCCGCATCCGGAAGGTCCACGTGCCGGCCTGGTCGAAATCGACCTCCGCCACCCACAAGCCCCGGACATCCGGAATGGCCCAGATGAACCGACCCGGCACCTCTTGAGACAGTGAGCCGCCCGGCGCCACGAAGGCAAGCTCTATCGGCTGGTCGGTGACCAGTGATCTGTTCTCGGCATCGATGGCGGAGACCAGCACCCGCTCCCTGCCCACCGCCAGATCCGAGGAGACCACCAGCACCAGTGCGTCATCCAGTTCATCGGAACTGCTGCCACACGCAAGGAGGCCGGCCGTTACAACTACCAGCAGCCATCGGGTAAGGATCCCGCCGGACTGGAGTCTCCGAAGCCCGGGATCGGAGAAGAGGGGCTTCCCAGCGTCCTGTGTTCTTGGTTCGGCGCGTTCTGTGACCTGTGGCGGTGGTGGGCGGCGCGGGCCACCCGGACATGGCCCGGGCGCCCGAACAAGGGGGTTGAACATGTCACGCACCCGTCGCATACTGTCCGGCAGTCACAAGCACCGCCGGTTCTCTGCTTATCGACGTCGAGTGAACCGGCACAGGGATCAATTCGGGAGCGGACCCGTTGGGGGATGGCGGAACGCGTTCGGACCGAAGGAGGTGGTGGCTGGGGGATGGGCCCGCCGGGGCGGGGCGTGTCCCGGCGTTTTTCGCGTTCTCGTTGTCTCGGGTGCGGATGTATCTCGGAGACAGGGCACTAGAACGGTGCTGACAGGGGCGGGGATGGGTTGGACCGTCGTCACGCTTCGACCTGGGGTTACTTCTGCCCAGCGGCCAACCGGACACTTTCTGGTAACGCTCCTCCCCACCCGATCCAAGTACCGGCTCAGGCGGCGCGGATCGCGACCGGCATGCCGGGTGTCACGTCGAACAGGTCGATCCCGTCGAGGGGCATGACGAAGCCCCTGATCCCGTTACGGAGCCGCTCGCGGTCCTCTGCCAGTTCCTGCGCCGATGCCTCGGCGCGGCCGGTCACCAGCCGCGTGAAGGCCACGCAGGGCTCTGCCACCTTCGCGTTCGAAACCAGGATCGAAGCTTGGGGGTTTCCGATGCGGATCCCTCCATCCAATTCGGATTCGGAGATCACCTCATCACTGGAGACGATCAGGTTCTCACCGCTCGCACCGAGCGGGATCGGTGTGAACCGCTTCCAGATGTCCTCGTAATGAGAGGTGAATCCGATCGAAAGCGCCCGCCCCGGGCGGTGGGAAGTGGCCTGCGGGTGATAGCGGTGGTGGCAGTCCACGATCCACGAGCCGCCGTCGAAACCGATCGGCCCGTCAGGCGTGAGCCGCAAGGTGGACACTTCGGCCAGGGGATCGAGCCGGTATACCCCTTCGTCGCGTTGGTGGCGCCGGTGGATCTGGAGCTTGACTACTTGCCCGACCTCTACCCAGTCACCCATCACGTGGTTCCTTCCGGTTCGTGTTCCGCCTGCGCTCGGTCAGGAGGGTTCGGAGCAGGTCCGGACGGTCGGTGATGAGACCGTCCACTCCCATGTCCAGCAATTCCTCCATCTCGGCCGGATGGTTGATGGTCCATACTATTAATGGAACCCCCAGCCTCCTGGCGGCCCGGACCGTGCGGGGCGTGACGATAGTGACGCCACGATCCTTGACGGGCACCTGGAGGGAGTCGGCTCGGGGGCGGTACGGCAGGCCGGTCCGCGCCGCGGTCAGGAACCGGACAATCTCGGCGGGGCCGGCCGAGGTTGCCACCGGCCGGTCGATCAGCGCCCGGAACCGGCGCAGGCGGAACCCGCTGAACGAACCGACGACTACCCGTTCCCACAGGTCGAGACGGCGGATGAGGTCTACCAGGGCCGCCTCCATGCCGGCGCTCTTCAGGTCGAGGGCGAATACGCCGTCCGGATAGGTGACGACCAGTTCCTCGAGCGTCGGCACCTGGATTCCCTGTCCTCGATGCGGGTAATCCCCGTCGCGCTCGAGTCGATAGCCGGCGTCGAGGGTCCGGAGTTGCTCCAGCGAGTAGTCGGACACGAGGCCTGCGCCGTCGGTGGTGCGGTCGACCGTGTCGTCGTGGATGGTGACAAGGATGCCGTCCCCCGTGATCTGGAGGTCGGTCTCCAGGTATCTGTAGCCGAGATCCACCGCGCCCTGGAAGGCGACCATCGTGTTCTCGGGCCACAGCAGCCCGGATCCCCGGTGCGCCATGGCAATAGGGTGCTCGTGCCCGAGCGCGACGGGAAGCGACATTGGCCGGAAGGTTACTGTGGCCTGTGTCCTGCGGGTGGTGGCTGAATCAAGAGCCGGCCATAGATGGGCGCGCCATATGCCATAGTATGGCTAGTATGGGTGATATGAAGACGACGCTGGACATTCATGACGAGTTGCTTGCGCGGGCCAAGCGCCACGCAAGGGACACCGGTCTGCCGCTGCGGGCGGTCGTGGAGGAGGGGCTGCGGTGCGTGCTATCAGTGCCTGAGCCCGCCGCTTACGAGTTGGCTGATCGGCGCGTCGGTGACCCGGAGCGGGCGGACCCTTTGGAGCGGTACTCGTGGCCGGAGCTGCGTGGGTTGATTTACGGCGGCGAAGCACCCTGATGCTCGCCGTCGACACGAGCATCCTCGTCTACGCGCATCGCCGGGAGAGCCGCCACGGAGAGCAGGCCTACGAGGTCCTGCGGGCGCTCGCCGAAGGAGACCGGACCTGGGCGATCCCGTGGCCGTGTTGCTACGAGTTCCTCAGCGTGGTGACCAACCGGCGCATCTGGGGCGAAGCGGCCTCCTCTCCGCAGCAGGCGTGGGGTCAGTTGGCCGCGTGGGTGGCATCTCCGTCGAACCGCCTCATCGGCGAGACGGACGGTTTCGTGGAGATCCTGGCCGGATTCGTGGATCGCCCGCGTGTCGTCGGCGGCATTGTCCACGACGCTCGGATCGCCGCTATCTGCGTCGCCCACGGCGCCGAAGCACTGTTGACGCGTGACCGCGACTTCTCGATGTTTCCGAAGCCTCGCACCAGAGACCCCCTGGCCACATAGCCCACACGTCCCGATCGCCCCGGTTATCTGCTGACCACCACCTCGCCGGCCTTGAGCACCTTCCACACCAGGTTGGTTCCTGGCCGGTATGGAAGGTGGGTTGGGCTGGGAGCGTCGAGAACGATCAGATCAGCTACCGCGCCATGGCCAAGCCAGCCCCGGTCGCCCAAGCCCAGTGCCCGCGCACTGCCCATCGTGGCCGCCCAGATGGCCTGGTCGGAGGTGAGCCCCATCTCTGTGACGGCCAGCGTGATGGCGAGCGGTAACGACTCCACCATCACCGGCGCCGGGCTGCAGTCGGTCCCCAGTCCCAGCGGGACGCCTCGCTCCATGAGCTTGCGAAGCGACGCGGGGGAGCGCCGGGTACCGAGCACCGCCGTGGGGGTGATCACCACGCTGATGCCCCTCTCTGCCATCTGCTCGGCCTGATCACGGTCGGGATACCCAGCGTGGTCGACCACCGGGACCGAGGCTTCCAACGCCAACCTGTACACATCCGGCGTCCGGCCCCGATGGTGAATCCGGGTCCGGGTCCCGAGGCTTGCGGCAACCCCGATGAGACGGCGTGCTTCCTCGGTTGCCAGAGCGTCGGTTCCGAGAGACAACCGGACCGCCGCTCCCAGCCTCGTCGCGGCGGGAACGTGTAGCTCGGCCACTTCATCCAGCGTCCTCTCACGGTCGGATGCGGTCACCGGCAACCCCGGTACGTCGAACGTGGGCACGAGGTCAACCACATGACGCCGGCCCGCTTCGACCACCGTGTCGATGAGCGCCAGCTCCCGCTCGTAGTCGTTCGAGTACCCGGCGGACGCTTCGACCGTGGTGACGCCGAAGTCGAGCATGCGGTTCAGCCGCCGGCCGATGACCTCGGCGATCCGGGAGGCATCCGCGAGGTGGTTGAGGCGGGCTGTCGTGGCGCTGCCGGAGTGTGCAACCGCTCGGGCTTCGGGCATGCCGGTGCTCCTGAGCACGAACTCCTCGCTCCGGTCGCCCGCGAACGCCAGATGGGTGTGGGCGTCCACCAGTCCCGGAAGAACCGCCCGGCCCCCGCAGTCCAGGCTGGGCAGAGACCGGAGTCCCTGGGGCGTTCTTTCCGAGGGCCCCGCCCAGACCACCTGGCCGCGGCGGATCGCCACCGCGGCATCCGTTACGAGACCCAGCAGACCGGGGAACCGCCGATCATTGGTGGCCAGGGTGCCGATGTTGTCCAGCACCATGTTGCCGATCGGTGTGGCCTGTTCCCGCACCAGGCCGACCGCGAGGTCCACACAGGCATCACAGATGGCGGCGCCTGCCTCGCCCATGACCAGGTTCCCGGCATCTTCCGCCCGGGTCCCGCAGAAACTACAGATCATCGGCCAGGCACCGGCATCGGCGACAATCCCGCATGAATGGGCTACTGGCGACTGTGACCATGACCTGTCTCACCGCCCAGATAAGTTACTCGAAACAGCCCGGAACACGGGGATCGCCGTTGGAGGTGTTTAACGGGTCAACTCCAAATGGCGCTTATGGGGACGGCTCGGATCCGGTCGGCGAGTTGGAAACCGCGGGTCCGGTGTGCAGAATCACGCCGGCCAGGAACCGGTTGTCCACCTGGTCGCATAGAACGATACCGCTTCTGCTCACGTTGTGATGTCACTTCTGCGCGGCTCTTGATGTCGGGTCTACCCACACTTGCGCAGGGTCAGGGTGGACCCGCTTCGTTGATGATCGCATCCTTTGAGGGTCAGAGAAGCTTTCCTGCCAGGTAGTCGATCACGACCCCCGGATAGAGCGAATGGAACGGCCGGCCGAAGTTCTTCATCGTGATCTTCTCCTGTACCCGCGTGGTGTGGTCCTGGGCGTCCAGCTGGAAGGAATGGTTGGCGCCCGGGATCACCCGCAGCTCGACATCCCTGTTCCCGGCGGCCCATAGGGCTCGGACCGTCTCGAAGGCGTCTTCCACCGGCACGTTCAGGTCCGCGGCGCCGTGCAGAACGAGGGCGGGGGCGGCCAGGTGGCGGAACTGGTCCTCGGGAGGGAGATCCAGGTCGTACCGCAGGCTCGACAGGTCGCGGGCCCTGGTCACTCCATCGAACTCCGCCGTCGCGATCGACCGGCGGTTCTCGATCGCGCTCACGATGGTTCTCATCATCATCGCATCCTCGTAGGCCTTCGGTGAATGCTCCTTGACCCACGCCACCTGGGGCTCGCCGAGGCCCATGTAGTCACGAACCAGGCCGTAGTTGTACTCGAGCAGCTCCGCGATCGACCGGTAGAGGGCGCCCTGCAGCACCGCCGCGTCGGGCTGCCCCACTTCGAGCGCCACCCGGCAGAGCACGTAGGCGCCCGCGCTGTGGCCGAGCATGGCCGCCCTGCCGTTGCACTCCGGCACGGCCCGGACCCATCGCCACACGGCCCCGGCGTCGGCGACCTCATCGGCGCGCCGGACTCCCAGTTGGCCGGTGCTCTGGCCTGCTCCTCTCCGGTCGAAGCGGAAGGAGGCGATGCCCGCCCGCGCCAGACCGCGGGCGAGGATGGCGTACATGCCGCGCCTGGGGACTCCGGGCCACAGCCTCGGATCCACATCCGCATCTCTGAGATCCGAGAATGTCCCGCCGAGGAGGAGGGTGACCGGCCACGGAGCTTCGCCAAGGGGCATGGTCAGGGTCCCGGCCAAGGTAGCGCCGTCGACCTTTACGAAGCGGTCCTCGTCCCGAAAGGATGCGGCCCGGCTCACCGGATCACCACCCCAGAGGCCGACTCTTGCATTCGAGTGTGCATCGGAACGCTCCTGGAGGTGCATCTTGGCTGGGATGCGATGTTCGGAGGTAGGAACCCCTGTGATCCCGGTAAGCAAGCCTACCCACGCCGCCAGCGGCCGAGCCGAGGGTCGTGTTCAGGCGTCCAGGGCCATGAAACGATTCAGGTCTACGTGGCAACTCCCTCTTGCAGACAACTTGACGGCCGGCACATTTGTTGTAAACTACTTTGTAATACAAACTAGACGGGAGGTTCCCGGTGTCAGGCTCAGAAAGTGGAGGGTCCACCCTCACCCCTCAAGAGAGTTGGGGATCCATCCACACCACGATGGACAAGGCGAGGAGTTCGATGTACCTCGCCGGAACCTCACCCATCCTGCTGCTGTGGGGAGGTCTCACCGCGGTGGCGTACCTCTTTGCATACTGGCTCCAGACCGGGGGCTCCGATCTGGTGGAGCAAAGGCCGTGGGTGGTGGTGCCGTTATTCGGCGTCCTGATCGTGGCCGGGACAGTCGGGAGCGCCATCATCGGGCACCGGGCGGGGAGCAGGAACGTGTCCAGGGAGGCCAGCCGAGCGGTCGGTCTCCGGGTCTTCGGCTTCTGGATGGCAGTGGCGGTGGCGGCCTGGCTCATTCCGGCAGCCGCGGGGATGTGGAATGACGAACTCGGTCCTCGAATCCCCCACGTGGCTATCGGGATAGTGGCTCTGGGGTACATCCTGTACGGCATGATGACGAGGCCGGCGCTGGCAGCCGTCGGCGTAGGGATAGCCGCCGCCTACTACGTTCCCAGCTTCCTGGCGGGTGACGCCGCACTGGTGGTCTCGGCAGTGGCGACCCTGGCGGTCGTGGGCGGGGGCGCAGCGTGGTTGCGCAGGATCGGAATCCGGTGACCGACGAGCCCGTCGACCTCGACCAGATCATCCATCAGCCGGTCCGACTGCGGATCATGACGCTGCTGGTCTCCCAGCCGGGCAACGGCCGGGTGGCCTACACGTTCATCCAGAGGACTCTGGATGTGACCGGCGGGAACCTCACCATTCACCTGCGCAAGCTCCGGGACACCGGTTACGTTGCGATCAGCAAGGAGTTCCGGAACGAGAAGCCCTCCACATGGGTGAACGCCACGCCTTCGGGCCGCCGGGCCTTTGCGGACTATCTCGTCAACCTGGAGAAGGTGCTGAAGTGGGTCCCGCCCCTCCAGCCGGAGAGTTAGCAGCCGGAACGCGCCATGCCGGCAGCGCCAGGCCGAGGACTTGATTCACCCTGCTACGTACGGGTCCTGGCTCGGTAGAAGGGGCGTAGCTGGGCGGCGGCGGGGATGCGGACTCCGGCAAGCTCGATGTCCCAAGCACCCGTCTCTATCCACTCTGGGGTCACGCCCTCGTCGCGGAGAACGTAGCCCATGGCCAGGCAGGCGCCGAAGGTGTGGCCGTACATTCCGGACGTTGTGCGGCCGACCAGTTCGCCGTCGCGGCGGATCGGCTCGTCGTGGTAAACGATGCCTTCCGGGTCCTCCAGCTTGAACTGGACCAGCCGTTTGGGTAGCACGCCTGCCTCGCGCTGGGCGACCAGGGCTTGGCGTCCCAGGAAGCCGCCCTGCTTGTCCCAGGCCACCGCAAAGCCCAGCCCGGCCTCCAGCGGGGTGTCCTCGTCGGTGATGTCGTGGCCCCAATGCCGGTAACCGGCTTCCAGCCGCAAAGTGTTCATGGTGTGGTATCCGGCGGGGTGGATGCCGGGTGCCCTTCCCGCCTCCATGACCGCGTCGAACAGATCGACCGCTGCTTCGCGGGCGACGTACAGCTCCCATCCCAACTCGCCCACGTAGCTGACCCGCAGAGCCCGTACCGGTATGCCGGCCACTGTCATCTCCCGTGACCATCCGAACGGGAAGGATGCGTTGTCGAGGGGGGTGTCGGTCAGGGCGCTCAGCAGGGCTCGCGACCGCGGTCCCATGACCCCGATGGTGGGGAGCTCCATGGTGATATCGGTCAGATCGGCGTCGTGGCCCCGTAGCGCCCGTCTCAGGGTGTGGTAGTCCCGGTTGGCCACCGCGGCTCCCGTCACCACCATGAACTCCTCGGGCCCGGTGCGGGTGACGGTGAGATCGGCCTCGATGCCGCCCCGGTCGTTGAGCCACTGGGTGTAGACCACCTTTCCGATCGGCGTGTCCACATCCGCGCCCCCGATGTGGTTGAGGACAGCCCGGCCATCGGGTCCCCGCACGCGGAACTTGGCGAACGAGGACTGGTCGTACAGCGCCACCCTCCTGCGGGTGGCCTCGCACTCGGCGGCCGACGCCGGATACCAGTTCTGGCGGCCGTACGAGTACCGGTACTCGCGTTCCATTCCCTCCGGCGCGAACCAGTTGGGTCGCTCCCATCCGGCCACCTCCCCGAAGACCGCGCCCAGGTCGTCGAGGCGGTCGTGGAGGACCGACCGGAACACGTCGCGGGCCGATACGAACTGGCGGAAGGGCCAGTGCATGGCGTAGAGCAGCCCCAGGCTCTCGGAGATACGGTCCTCCAGGTAAGCCTTGCCGCCCTGGAACGGGAAGGCCCGGCGGAGGTCCACCGCCGACAGGTCCATCGGAGGGTGCCGCTCGGCGATCCAGTCCGCCAGCACCCAACCCGCCCCGCCGGCCGACTGGATACCGACCGAGTTGAACCCGGCGGCCACGTAGAGGCTGTCCACTTCCGGAGATTCACCCAGGTAGTAGACGCCGTCGGGTGTGAAGGCCTCCGGTCCGTTGAGGAAGAGCTGGATGCCGCACTCGGCCAGGGCGGGGATGCGGTGGATGGACCTCTCGAAGATCGGCCCGACGTGGTCCCAGTCGTCCGGCAGGGTTCCGAAGGTGAAGTCCCGCGGGACCTCGTACTTCCAGGTCTTGGCCTTCGGCTCGAAGAACCCGGCCATCAGCTTGCCGGTCTCCTCCTTGAAGTAGGTGTAGTTGGTGGGGTCGCGCAAGGTGGGCATCCCCGGCAGCATCCCGTCGAGCGGTTCGGTCACCACGTAGAAGTGTTCGCATGGATGGAGCGGCACGTTGACGCCTGCTGATGCCGCCAGCTGGCGGGTCCAGATACCGCAGGCCAGGACCACGGTCTCCGCCTCCACGTAGCCTGCCTCGGTCTCGACCCCGACCGCCGCCTCGTTCTCCACCCGAACCCGCTCTACCGCGATACCCTCGCGGATCGTGACGCCCCGGTCCCTGGCGCCCTTGGCCAGCGCCATCGTGGTGTCCACCGGGCTGGTCTGGCCGTCTCCGGGTATGTAGACCGTGCCCACCAGGTCGTCGATGCGGAGCAGCGGCCACATCTCCCGCGCCTGCTCGGGGTCGATCACCTCCATCTCCACGCCGGCCGTCCTGGCCATCGACATGCCGCGCAGGATCTCCTCCCACCGCTCCTCGTCCGAGGCCACCGAGATCGATCCGGTGGTGCGGTAGCCGGTGGACTGGCCGGTCTCGTCCTCCAACTCTTCGAAGAGGCGGGTGGTGTACGTCGCCAGCCTGGTCAGGCTGTGGCTGGACTTGAGCTGGCTCACCAGCCCGGCCGCGTGCCAGGTGGTCCCTCCGGTCAGGGTGTTCTGCTCGAGGAGCAGCACGTCGGTGATGCCCCGTCTGGCCAGGTGGTAGGCGATCGCGCACCCGACGATCCCGCCGCCGACCACCACCACTTGGGCCCGGTCCGGGAGGGCTCCGCCGGACGGGCTATCCGGTGGCGGCGCGACTGTGGAGCCGGGATCCGTCATCGGCCCTCGTACTCAGCCACCTAGCGCGGACCTCACCGTCTCGTTGGCGATGGAGCCGCCCCGGGTGTTGACGCCCTCTGCCAGCTCCGGGCGCCGCTCGATGGCGGCGTCGACGCCATGATCGGCCAGCAGGCGGACGTAGGGGATGGTTGAGTTGGCCAGAGCGAAGGTGGAGGTGCGGGGCACCACGCCGGGGATGTTGCCGACCGCGTAGTGCACGACCTCGTCGATCAGGTAGGTGGGGTCGGAGTGCGTGGTCTCCCGTGAGGTCTCGAAGCAGCCTCCCTGGTCGATCGCGATGTCGACCACCACGGAGCCCGGCTTCATGTCGCTGACATCCTCGGCGGTCAGGACCCGCGGGGCGCGGGCGCCGGGCAACAGGACCGCGCCGATGACCAGGTCCGCATGCAGCACCGCTGCTTGAACATCGGCTCGATTGGCGATCAGGGTCGTCACCTCCCGGCGGTACAGGTTGTCGATCTCGCGCAGGCGCGCCGGGTTCAGGTCGAAGACCTTGACGTTGGCGCCCATCCCCACCGCCACGCGGAGGGCATTGCCGCCGGCCATGCCGCCACCGATCACCACCACATCGGCGGGCGCGACACCGGGGACCCCGCCGAGGAGTACGCCACGGCCTCCACCCGACTTCTCGAGAAAGCGGGCCCCGACCTGGGTGGCCATGCGCCCTGCTATCTCCGACATGGGCGCCAGCAGGGGTAGGTCGCCGCCGGGAAGCCTCACCGTCTCGTACGCCACCGAGGTGGTGCCTGCCCGGCAGAGAGCCGAGGCGACCTCGGGATAGGCGGCCAGATGTAGGTAGGTGAACAGGATCTGGTCGTGGGAGAGGTGGGACAACTCCTCCTCCTGAGGTTCCTTGACCTTGACGATCAAGTCGGCGCTCGACCAGACATCGGTAGCGGCGCCGACGATGGAGGCGCCCGCGCTGGCGTAGTCGTCATCGGAGATGTACGAGCCCATCCCGGCGTTCTCCTGAACCAGGACCTGATGGCCGGAGCCGGTCAGGGCTTCCACCCCGGCCGGCGTGAGAGCTACCCGGGACTCATCCGGCTTGGTCTCGGTGGGTATCCCGATCCTCACGCGATCCCTCCACCGTCAGTGCTGTGCCGGGTTAGGAGCATGCCGAAAAAGATGGAGATGGGTTGGCCCGCCACCCCTTGACCCGGGCTTCAACTCCCGCCATGGCGCCAACGGGACATCTTTCAGCACGCTCCTAGATGCTAGAGGCGAGCTGGACCAGGACCTGCGACACACCCTCGGTTATCTCGTCCAATTCGGTGGTGGCGACGAGTGGGGGAGAGAGCATGATCTTGGCGCCGCCCCGGTCGTCAACCCGGAGGTGCATGCCCGCTTCGAGGGCCAACGGGGGTAGAACCTCGTAGACGGCCCGCTTTGCTTCCTCGTCGGAGTATTCCCGGCCTTCCTTCCGGCTATGCCCTAGAGCAAGGGAGTACAGGTAGCCGGTTCCCCGGACGTCCATCACCACATCGTGCGCTCCGGCGAGATCATGAAGGCTCGCCTCGAATAGCGGCGCGTGGCGGGCGACGTTGTCGATCACCTTCTCGTCCCGCATGGCGGTGAGGTTGGCGATGGCGGCTGCCATGACCACCGGATGACCACCCCAGGTCGCGCCGTGCAGGAAGCTTCCGGTCGGCGAGTCCAGGACTTTCTCGACCAGCGGCCGGCGCACCAGAACGCCGCCGATCGGCGCGTAGCCCGAGGTGGCACCCTTGGCGAACGTGATCATGTCGGGTTCCGCGTCCACGACCTCCGATCCGAACCAGGCGCCGAGTCGCCCGAACCCACAGATCACCTCGTCAGCGACCAGCAGTACGTCATACCGGTCGCAGATGCGACGCAGTTCCCGCCAGTAACCCACCGGAGGAACGAGGGACCCGCCCCCGTTCTGGACCGGCTCGGCGATCACCATGCCCACCTGCTCCGGTCCCCGGCGCAGGATCTCCTCCTCGACCACCCGTGCGGCTTCCACCCCATCCGAGAAGCCGAGGGTGTTGGGTACATGGCTGAAACCCGGCAGGAGAGGTAGGAAAGGCTCTCTGATGGGTTTCAGACCGGTAGCCGAGAGTGCGCCCATGCTGGTGCCGTGATAGGCGTCGTTCCGGGCGATGACGCCGGTCTTGGTGGGCCGGCCTTCGGCCTGGTGGTACTGGCGGGCGAACTTGAAGGCTGATTCGTTGGCCTCGGAGCCCGAACTGACGAAGAACACGGCGTCCAGATCGCCGGGCGCCAGATCGGTGATCAACGAGGCGGCCTCGAGAGTGACGGGAGTGGTGGCGGACCAGGACGGGAAGAAGGCGAGCTGCTCGGCCTGCTCGCTCATGGCCTTCGCGATGTCGGTCCTCCCGTGGCCGATCTGGACCACGAACAGCCCGGCCAGCGTGTCGAGGTACTTGTTGCCCGCGTGGTCCCAGAGATAACAGCCCTCACCGCGGGCGAACACGGGGACGGCTCCGGAGCGCCAGTACTTGGCGCCGGTGAAGGACGGCAGGAGGTGGCTCAGATCAGGTGAGTTCGTCATACCGGAAGTCTACCTGCCCGCCGGGCCTGGGTAGAGTGATAATGTCGATCGTCGGGGCGGTGAACGATGACGTCTGATCAGCACTACGCGACGGTCGCCCGCCTGTCCGACTCCCTGAGCGACGAGACGAACAAGCCACGTTTTCGCCGTCTCAAGGACGGACTGACCCGGGCGATCGAGAGGGGGGAGTTGCACGGGGGTGAGATGCTCCCCTCGTCCCGGGTGCTGGCCGACCACCTGGACGTCTCCCGCAACACTGTCAACCGGGCCTACCGGGAACTGGCGGTGGAGGGGTTCATCGAGCCGATCGAACGGGTCGGCTACGTGGTGAATGAGGGTCTCGGTGATGGCGATGCGGGTGTGCCGCACCGGGATGGATCGTCCACCCCGCCCAGGGTCCGCTGGGACGAGAGGTTGGACGCCCTGGCCGACGGCCATGACGAACGGACCCGGCCGGCCGGTTGGCGTTCCTACCCCTATCCGTTCGTGGTCGGGCCGGGTCCGGAGGCCTTCCCGATCGGTTCGTGGACCAGGGCTATGCGCATGGCGCTGCGCGAGGAGCACAGGGGCACCAGCCTCCACAACCTGGACGACCAGGATGACCCGCTCCTCGTCGAGCAGATCCGGCGCATCATCCTTCCTGCCAGGGGTATCCAGGCCGCGCCTGACCAGATCCTGGTGACGCTGGGAACCCAGCACGGACTCCACCTGGTCGCTGAGGCGTTACTCGGAGCCGGGTCCACGGTGGGCGTCGAGGATCCCGGCTATCCCGACGCCCGGAGGATATTCCTCAAGCAGGAGGCGAAGCTGGTGCCGTTACCGGTCGACGCCCACGGCGCGACCGCTCCTGAAGGCCTGTCGGGGCTGGACTTCGTGTTCATCACCCCGGGCCGCCAGTTTCCCACCAACGTGACGATGACTATCGGCCGCCGGCGAAAGCTTCTCGCTCAGGCCGCTCGCGACGGCGCGCTGATCGTGGAGGACGACTACGACTCGGAGTACTGCTACTCCCGACGGCCCCCGCCGGCCCTCAAAGCCCTCGACACGACAGGGCGCGTCGTCTACGTCGGGAGCTTCTCCAAATTCCTGGCCCCCGGGTTGAGACTCGGATTCGTGGTTGCCGATCCCGTCCTGATCGACTATCTGCGCCGCTTGCGACATCACATGCTCAGGCATCCTCCGGGGATCATCCAGCGCACCACCGCCCTGATGATGGAGGTGGGTGATTACGGAAGGGTGATCAGAAGGCACCGCCGGGTACTCAGGTCCAAGTGGCAGGCCATCACCGAGGCGGTGGACGACCTGTTTCCATGGCCGGTACCGGGCACCGACGGGGGAATGAGCCTGTGGGTGGCCGGCCCGGAGGATCTGGACGCAGCCTTCCTGGCGGAGCGGGCACTGGATGACGGGGTGGTGATCGAACCGGGCCGATCCTGCTTCCTTGGCCCGGTCCGTCCCGCTCGCTACTTCCAACTCGGGTTCGCCGCCATCGATCGGGAGGCGATTCGCCCGGGAATAGAGCGTCTGGCCCGGTTCCTCTGAGCAGATTGGCGGATCCGCCGTCCCGCCTCTGACCTGACCTCCAACTCGATGGGGTGTGGCTGTCGCACCCACAGGTATAGCCAGGTAGCGTTTCTTAGGATAAACCATCGAATGGTAGGGGCGACAACCGAAGTCATCGCCCACCACCACAACTTGGCGGGTATTGCCTGTTGGTACAGGACCGGGCCTCACATGCTCGGAGTCGTGGAGCGTAACCTCCTGGCTGCGGTTCGACTCCGCTGCCCGCCGCCGTTTCCCGCAGCCTTGCGGACCAGTGTAGCACATACTCTTCCATTGACAGCATCCGCCAACCGGTATTTATCTTAGTTTTCTTGCACATGTCGTCTGGTCGTCGTGAACCGTTCTGCCCGCTTCACGAGGCAGGGGCGCCGATGGCCACCGGAGCACGCAGGCTGTTTCGCAGGCGGACCATTAGAATCGGGAGTGCGGCCGGCTGCGGTATGGTGGCAGCCCCGTAATGGGTTACCTGTTCTTTCCAGGTCGAGAGGTGCAGATGTCGGATCAGGTTCGAGGAGACGACGGATCCCATGATGCCGGTAGCGATCTGGCCTTCGGTATGGCCATCATGAAGGGCTCCATCGTCGGTCTACCCCTGATGGTCGCCTTCATGACCGTTGCCGTCTGGCTGATGACCGATCAGAGCTGGCAGACCTCGATCGCTACCGCCTTGCTTCCCGGTGTCCTGTTCGGCGTTTTCGGCGGCGGTTTTCTCGGCATGATCCGGGCGATGGATCACTGAACGAGGGCTCTCACTCGTCCTCGTAGTCGTCGTCCTCGTCGTCATCGTCATCCTCGTCGATCAAGCGGTCCGCGTACGCCTGATCGGCTTCGGACGCTCCCTCCGGCCGCCTGAGCGGTAGTTCGACCGTCATCTGGGCGAACTCTCCCTCCTCCGAATCCACGGAGATGGACCCACCATGGGTCCGGACGATGTCGCTCGAGAGCGCCAGGCCCAGGCCGGTGCCCTTGTCGGTCGGCTTGGTGGTGAAGAACGGATTGAAGATCTTGTCGATCACGTCGGGAGGGATGCCGTCCCCGTTGTCCCGAATCACGACCTGAACCCGGTCATCGATCCGCTTGGTCTTCAGCCAGACCGTGGGCGTGTAGGGCGTGCCATCGCGAGGTGTCTCCTGGATCGACACCCGCTTGAAGTCGACGGCTTGGCAGGAGTTGCCGACCATGTTGAGGAAGACCCTGCCCAAGTCCTGCGGGATGGCCTCGATGTCGCCTACGCCGGGATCGAAGTCGCGCTCGATGGTCAGCTGGAAGTCGGGATCCACAGCCCGGGCGCTGTGGTAGGCCAGCTGGGCGTGCTCGTTGAAGACGGTGTTGAGATCGACGGTCTGCCATTCGCCACCACCCCGGCCCATCATCAGCATGTCCTGCACGATCCGGTTGGCTCGCTCGCTGTGCCGGCGGATCCGTTCGAGGTTGTCGGTCAGATCCTCGACGATCTCGGCTATCTCGTCCTCGTCCAGGTCGTCCTCCTCGAGGATCTCCTCGAGTTCCTCCAGCAGTTCCTCGGAAGCCTCGGAGAAGTTCTTCACGAAGTTCAGCGGGTTGCGGATCTCGTGGGCCACCCCGGCGGTGACCTCACCGAGCGCCGCCAGCTTCTCCTGCATCACGATCTGGTCCTGGGCCCGCTCCAGCTCGGAGAGGACCTCCTCCAACTGGCTGTTCTTCTCGACCAGCTCGGCGGCCATCTTCTCGACCAGGTTCAGGCGCTGGACCTCGAGGGCGTGGCGGCGGAAGACCTCCAGGGCGGCGGCCATGTCGGCCACCTCGTCCCGGCCCTTGATGTTGACCTCGGCTTCGAGGTCCCCGTCGGCCATCTGCCGCATGCGCGCCGACAGTATGTGGATCCGGCGGAGCAGCACCCGGCCGACGAAGCCGTAGCTGATGGCGAAGGCCGCGAGCACGCCGAGGATGCTGATCGTCACCAGCAGGGCGCGGCCGGTGTTGATGGCGTTGTCCGATGCCTGATTGGCCGCATCGGCGGCCTGGTTGGCGGAGGTGACCAGGCCATCGACCTCCGTGGTCAACTCTGCGGCCAACTCGGTCGTGTGGAGCAACAGGGCGTCCTGGCTCTCCTCCAGCCTGAGCTTCTCGATCAGGAGGTCGAAGCCGTCCCCCTGAGTCGTGGCTGTACGGAGCAGTTGATCGAAGAGCGGGGTGAGTGAGGTGTGGAGCTCGGTTCCCTCTATGGCGCCCAGGCTGATCGCCAGGCGCCCGGAGGTCGATTCGAAGCTCTCCTGGAGGGGTTCGATGTAGGCCGCGTCCGAGACGCTCAGGCCGCTGGACAGGAGCTGGGTCGCCAGCGTTGCTTCCGACTTGAGCGACGCTAGGTGGCGGTAGCGGTTGAACTCGGTCTCCGACAGGTAGAGGGTCCGGCTGACCGGCGGTTCGCCCAGATCCCGAAACCCGGTCAGCTGGTAGAACAGCTGATCGTCGATGGCGGGGACGATTATGTCGTCGAGTCGGGAGCGCAGGTCGATGATCAGCAACCTCAACTCCTCCGCTCGCTGGACGAGGGTGTGATGCTGGGAAAGCTGTCCCTGGATCCGGTCGATGTTGAACAGCAACTGGAAGAAGACCGCCTGCGCGTTGGGGATGTAGGTCTGGATATGATCTTCGGTTCTCGCCAGCCTTTGCAGGAGGAGGATCTGATCCTCGAACCCCTGCTGGGCTTGGCGGATCTCCTCGGATATGGCGCCGACCTCGGTCGGTTGGGCGGCTACCAGCCTGGGAGCTGCCGCGGCGAGGGTCCGGCTGTACTCGGCCATCCGGAACGCCGCCTCCATCTCGGGCAAGCTCTCGCTCTCCACCCTGGCCTGGGCGGCGCCGACCCGGTTGAACGAGACCCAACCGACGAAGCTGGCCGCAATGGTCAGCGCGACGACGGCTCCGATCCCGATGTACATCTGGGTGGATATGAGGGTGCGGAGCGCCCAGAGGCGGCCGAGCCAGTTCACCATATCCTCTTGATCTTTTGGGCCGGTTCGTACTCGCCTTCGCTGTTGATGAAGGTGAGGAACACCCGGTCCGAGCCCTGGTTGTCACCCGCGCCGAAGTTGAGGGGGAACCCGTCGATGTCCATGGCGCCGCCGTTCAGGATGCTGTCCAGGAAACAGGCGCGGGTCGGTTCGAGTCCGCATGCCTCCAGGCCGAAGATGGCCAGCCGTCCTGACAGGTAGCCCTCCAGGGAAACGAAGCTGGGCGAGGCATCCGGGGCGTAGGCCGCCAGGGCGTCTATGTAGGAGGCCACGACCGGTATGGACCTATCCGTGGGGAACGGCACCACCTGGGTGACGAATACGCCCCGGCCGTCCGGGCCGAGCTCCCTCGCCAGGGCGTTGCTTCCCACGAAGGAGATGGTGATGAAGATGGGATCGAAGCCGATGTGTCTGGACCAGGCGATCAGGGCCGCCACGGGCTGGTAGGCGCCGACCACGATGACCGCGTCGGGGTTGCCCAGGGTGAGGTCGATGAGGCCGGTCTTGATGGCCGTCGTGTTGCGAGGGTAGATCCCCACCGATACGGGCTGCATGTCGCGGCGCTCGAGTGCTGCCTGGGCGCCCTGCAATCCGGTCCGGCCGAACGAGTCGTCCTGGTACATGATTGCTATGCGCTCGATCTCCAGGTCCTGGGTGAGACGGGCCACCATCTCCTCGGTCTCCTGGGCGTAGGACGCCCTGAGGTTGACGATATTGGTCCAACTCTCGGACCGGAGGAACGCGGCGCCGGTGAAGGGCGCCACGAAGGGGACTTCCGCCTCGGCGGCGACCGGGGTGGCGGAACGGGACGTTGGCGTTCCCACCTCGCCTATCAGGGCGAATACCTGCTCGTCCTCGATGAGCTGGAGGGTGTTGGCGATGGCCAGTTCCGGTTCGTACGTGTCGTCGAGGCTGATCAGTTCGAGGCGGCGACCACCCACCCCCCCGTTCGAGTTCACCTCGTGGAAGGCGGCATTGATGCCCAGGCTCATTTCCAGACCCAGCTCCTGGGCCGGGCCGCTGAGGGCCGCCGACTGGCCGAACAGGACCCGCTGGTCGTCCACACCCGGGGTGGCCTGGCCCGAGGCGGCCGTGGCGGCGGAGGAGGTGGTGGTGGGATCGGTGTCTTGGGGGCCTTCGCCTGCCGGCGGCGACCCGCAAGCGGCCAGTGCTAGCACGAGAATGCCGGAACCGATGGCCTGAAGAGTCCGTGGCCGGCGCTTCCTGACCCCCATCCGGCCGGAAACCCCTATTGGGCGCGCCTTATCGTGATGGTCAGATGATTCCAACCCTCTTCCCTTCGATAAGCAAGGTCGTCCACCATCTCCCGGATGAGAAAGATTCCCAGACCGCCTATCGGTCGATCATCCATGTCCGCGCCGGGATCGGGAATCGGCGCGTCCTTGGTCGGGTCGAAAGCAGCGCCGTTGTCATGCAGCTCGAGCACTATCTCGTCAATGCCGGGCGTGATCGATACCTGGAACTCGGACAGGCCCTTCTGCCGACCGTAGGTCATGGCGTTGAGCGCCAACTCCTCCAGGCATAGCTGGACCAGGTAGAGCAACTTGGGGGACCACTCGTCCTCTTCCCCGATGCCTTCGATCTGAGCGGAGATACTCTCGAGCATCTCCGCGTTGGTCGCCTGCGAACCCTGCTCGAAGTCCAACGCCAGCGAGCGCGAAGCCATCGCTACCTCGGGATCCTGGAGATGGTCAGACAGGTTATGTCGTCCGATTGGGGCGTGCCACCGGCGAAGGAGTGCACGGCTCGGAAGACGGCCTCGTTGGTGTGTTTAGCAGACGTGGGCGGCTCTTCCATGAAGATCGCCTGCAGGCGCTCCACGCCGAACTCCTCGTTGTCAGCGTTCATGGCCTCGGTGACACCGTCGGTGTACAGCAGGAGCGTGTCGCCCGGTTGCAAGGTGAGGGTTCCCTGCGCGAAGGGCGCCCCTTGGAGGATCCCCAGGGCGATCCCCCCGACCCGAGGAACGAACTCCGAGCTCCCATCGGCGTGGATGAGCAGGGGAGGGTTGTGGCCGCCGTTCGCGTAGGTCACTTCGCCGGTCATCGGTGAGTACACCGCGTAGAAGACCGTCACGAACATGGCCGTCTCGTTCTCCTCGGTCAGGAGGTCGTTGACATCGGACAGGACCATTCCGGGCTGTGGCAACCCGATAGCAGTTCCCTTGAGGAGGGTCCGGCTCGACATCATGAAGAGCGACGCGGGCACGCCCTTGTCGGACACGTCGGCGATGGCGAGTCCGATGTGGTCTCGCTCCAGCATGAGGATGTCGTAGAAGTCTCCGCCGACGTTGCGGGCGGGTTCCATGCTGGCGTGAATCCCGTACCTCTCGTGCTGCGGGAACTCGGTCGGCAGGATGGACTGCTGGATCTTGCTGGCCACGTCCAGTTCGTTCTGGAGCACGACCAGCTGGTCGCGGGAAGCCAGAGCCTCCCGCCACTCCACCAGGTTGCGGAGGGTTCTCGCAATGGTGTGGCGCAGGTCCTTGAAGTCGAGGGGCTTGGTGACGAAGTCGAAGGCGCCGCGGTTCATAGCGGTGCGGATGTTCTGCATGTCGCCGTAGGCGGAGATGATCACGGAGCGGATGTTCGGATTGACGCTCGGTATCTGTTCCAGCAACGTCAGGCCGTCCATCTGGGGCATGTTGATGTCCGACACCACCATGTCGATGTCGGGTTGCGCGTTCAGTTTCTCGAGGGCCTCGATGCCGTTCTGCGCGAATTCGAACGTGTACTTGCCGGAGCGGATGGGACGGCGCATCCGCTGGAGGATGAGGGGTTGCAGGTCCGGCTCGTCGTCGACGACCAGTATCTTGTACGGGTAGTTGTGGCTCGCCTCCGGGTCTTTATCGCCGGACCGGCGGGATCGTTTTTCCGATGCCATGACTCGACCTCGATGATGCTCGCTATCCGGAGAAGGCCGGATAGGCGGGTATGACGGTCACCGAAACAGGGTTCGCCTGTTTCCTAGGAGCGTGCCGAAAAATGTCCCGTTGGCGCCATGGTGGTAATGGAAACCCAGGTCGAGGCGTGGCGGGCCAACCCATCCCCGTCTTTTTCGGCATGTTCCTACTTGAGCGCGCCGACAGCATCGGCTCCGGAGTCGAAGATGGCGATGATCTGGTCGAACCCGCTTATGGTGAAGATCTCCTTGACGGAACTGGAGAGCGAACACACCCCGAACCCGGTCTGCTTCTGACGTAGTTCCTTGGCGAGGAGCAGGATTACCCGCAGGCCGGCACTGCTGATGTAGTTGATGCCCCCGAAATCTAGAACGACTCCGTTGTCGTCGTCGCTGACCACCGCCTGAATGGACTCAAGGAACTGGGCGGAGTTCGATCCATCAATGCGGCCCTCGGCATTGATCACGAGCACCCCGTCGGTCCGTTCGGTGTTGATTTCCATGGTTACCCTTTCCTGGATCGTTGGTGTCGACGCTTCCTAGCAGGTATCGGAACGCATCAGTTGCCCGAATTCTCCACTCTATCGACTGTTTGCCACTGGTACGCGGTTGAGGGTGTTGGTTCGAGTCGCCTACGGAGGACTCAACGTCACTTCGCCTCTTGATCAGAGGGACGCCGATGACGGCGGCCCCGGGGCACCCGAACGGTAGGATAGTGGTTCACCCAGGGTCTTGCACCGGATACCTCCTCCATCCTCCCGCCACCGTACCACGGGGAGGCGCGCCTGATTCCGCGCGTGCCCGGGGGCGGCCTACGGCTCGAAGCCGAGGCATCGAATCACAGCCGACCGCCGTTGCGCAGACAGACGCGAAAGTGGTCACTAGCCTGGCGGGGCGTGCGTGGAAGGGAGCCCGATGTTCGAGTTGATGCAATTCCTGCATATCCTGGGTGTGGCGGCCTGGTTCGGCGCCAACCTGGTGCGGGCCTTCGCCCGCGGTCCCATGACCAGTGAGGGCGACGGCTCCGCCGCCGCCTGGCACCGCGTCACCGTTTCCATGGGCCGGGTGATCCACACCCCGGCGGCGATCGTGGTGTTCGTAACCGGGTTCGGCCTGGTCGGCCTGGCGAACGATGCCTACAGCATGACCGACCCGTTCGTGGTGGTCGGGATTCTGGCCGTCGTGATCGGCGCGGTGCTGGCGATGACCGTCATAGGCCCGAACGGGAGACGGATCGCGGCCGCGTACGAGCGGGCCGATCACCGCCAGGCCGAGAGCCTGTCCCGCCGCTCCAGCCTGGTGGGTTGGGTGGATACCGCCGTACTGGCTTTCGCCATCCTCGTCATGGTGACGCGCTGGGGCGCCTGACATCTCGGGGACACCGGGCCCGGTGGGCAGGTGTCGACGGGAAGGGGCTTAGCCCTGCTCCAGGTCGTGGATTGCTTCAAGGGCGATCCTCACCATCTGGTCGAAGGTGCGCTCCCGCTCGGCTGAGGAGGTCTGCTCCTCGGTCACGAGGTGGTCCGAGACGGTGACGATGGCGAGTGCCTGGGCTCCCTCTTCGGCCGCGATGGCGTAGAGCGCCGCCGCCTCCATCTCCACCGCCAGCACCCCCATCCGCTGCCAGATCGCCAGGGCGTCGGTGTAGCTGTTGTAGAACAGATCGGAGGAGTGGAGGTTCCCGACATGGGTGTCGATCCCCATTCCGGCGGCGGCATCGGCGGCCGCGCGGAGAAGCGGATAGCTGGCGGTGGCCGCGTAGTCCCAGCCGTTGTAGCGGGTCCGGTTGATGGCCGAATCGGTGCCGGCGCCGATCGCCAGGATGACGTCCCTCATCTTCACGTCGGTGGAAATCCCGCCGCAGCTTCCCACCCGGACCAGCCGCCGCACGCCGTAGAAGCGGGTCAGTTCGGTGAGGTAGATCGATGCCGAAGGCATCCCCATGCCGGTGCCCATGGTCGACACGCGCGTTCCCTTGTAGGTGCCGGTCAACCCGAGCATGTTGCGGACGGCGGTCACCTCGGTGACGTCCTCCAGGAACGTCTCCGCGATGTAGCGGGCCCGGAGCGGATCGCCGGGCAGCAGGATGGATTCGGCGAACGCGCCATCCGGAGCTGAAATGTGCGGCGTGACCATGCGTGCCTCCTTAGCCCTGATTCTTCATGTTTCCAGTCACGCCGACGTACATTAGGCCTGATTATTCCTGTTCCCAGCACACCAACGCGGATCAGGCCACGTGAACCACATAATGCGCATGCGGCCACATTCCACCCCGCGGTTGATCCCGCACCGACTGGAAGACGGGCCAGTCAGATGGTTGTAACCCCAGGCTAGGAGGACGAAGCATCCATCTCGTCACCCGGACAGACCACCACCATGAATAATCGGGGCTAGGCACGTCAACTTCACGAGTTCATTCCTGCCACTCCAACACCGGGCAGGTGAAGGTCACGCCAAGCCGAACTTAACGACCAGATAGCTATAACCCCAGGTCGGGAGGCCGAAACTAGCGCGCCATTCAGCGCACAAAACCCCCGATCCATGAAGAATCGGGGCTACCGGGCGGTCAGGACCAGCCAGGAACAGCTGGCGCAGAAGTCATCATCCTCGTCGGGCCTGCCGTTTTCCGGTGTTCCTCGATGCGGTCGCGGTCCACGATGTGGTACGTTCCTCCCGCGAGGTGGTACCTCCGACATCGGGAGATCCGGCCATGGGCAGGGTGCAATCAATTGACCGGGCTTTCGCCATCCTGGACGTCATCTCGGCCTCCGACCTGGGAATCACCGAACTGGCCGAGCGGGTCGCGATGCCCAAGAGCACGGTGGCCCGGCTGGTCAAGACCCTGGTGGAGTTGGGCGCCGTGGAGCGGGTGTCGCCCGGTTCCACCTACCGGATCGGTCCCCGCCTGTCCGGTCTGGCCGCCGGCAGGAGCCGGGCGGCCGAGTTAGTGGCGCGGGCCCGGCCCCATCTCAAGATGCTGGCCGATGGACTGGGGGAGGACGCCGGGCTTGCCATTCCGGACGGCAACCGGGTCCAATACATCGCTCAGGAGGACGCCCAAAACAATATCGTGGTGAGGGATTGGACCGGCACCCTTCTACCCATGCATGTGGTCTCCTCCGGGCTGGTGATCCTGGCCCACTGGCCGCCCGAACAGCTGGATAGCTATATCGCCTCCAACCCTGAGTCCTACACCCGCTACACGGTGACGGACGCTCGGCTGATACGGCAACGCATGAAGTCGATCCGTACCCAACGCCACGCCTGGGTCGTGGACGAGTTCGTAGAGGGGATGAGCTCGGTCGCCTCCCCCGTCTACGACCACCAGATGAGGGTGCTCGGGGCGATTCACGTCCACGGCCCCTCATACCGCTTCCCGGGCTCGGCCGACCGGGACGCCATCGCCGCCCGTGTCACCGACGCTGCCGAGCGCGTGTCGATTGCGCTCCAGTAGAAGGCCGTTCTGAACAGATAGTAACCAGCACTAGCAACTAGCGACTAGCGACCAGCTCAGGGGGTGTCGTGGCGGCGGGTCGAGATCACCCGGCGCGCCATCGGTTCGAAGAACTCCAGAGGCAGGGACTCGTAGTCGGGGTCGAAGCAGTTCTGGTCGTATCGGGCACAGAACTCCACCGTGTCGTCGTACCACGGGTGATCCTTGTACCTGTCGCGGGCGTCGCGATCCCCGCCGAAGTAGTGGAAGTAGTAGTAGCCCTGGAAGAGGCCGTGGTGCCTGATGATCCAGTAGTTCTTCTCTGATATGTAAGGACGCAGCATGTCCGCCGCCACCTGGCTGTGGTTGTAGGGGGAGACGAGATCGCCTATGTCATGGAACAGGCAGCACACCACGAACTCCTCGTCCTTACCGTCCCGGTAGGCGCGGCTGGCCGACTGGAGGGAGTGCTCGAAGCGGCTGACCCGGTAGCCGGTGTCTCCCTCGTTCCATTGGACCCACTCGAGAAGGCGGTCGACGTAGTCGGTATGGAGTTGGTGTTCCATCCTCTCGAGGAGCTGGTAATCCTCCTTCGTCCCGTCTTCCATCCGGGTGAACGAAACCTGTTCCACAGCCATCCCCGCGCGATCGGGGACAGGATACAGCAGAAAGGGAGTGGAGGCTCCCACGAGGCGGCGGACTCGATGCGTCCGAGTGAGCCGTGCGGGCCTCCGGAACGGTGTTTTGGCTCGCGTCCTCTCTCGTGGGTCGGTAACATCGCGACGGCGGGTATCTCCCGCAGGGAGGGGCAACGATGAACAGCGAAGTCGAGCGCGAACGCCAGGCCATAGGGGCGGCTATCGGCGACATGACCTTGGTCGGATTGCTCGGCCGGAACGCCGAGCGGTTCGGTGACCATCCGGCCATCCGGTGGAACGCCGGCGAGGAGACCCGGACCCTGACCTGGTCCGAGTACCGGGGCCAGGTGGTGGAGGTGGCAGCCGGGTTGCGCACCCTCGGCGTCGAGGCCGGGAACTTCGTCGCCATCATGGCCGGCAACCGGCCCGAGCACGTGATCGCCGACCTCGGGATCGTTCATGCGGGCGCCGTTCCGGTGTCGCTGTACAACACTCTGGCGGGCGAGCAGATCCAGTACATCGCCGATCACTGCTCCGCCCGGGTGGCGGTGCTTGAGAACGCCGACTATCTGGGGCGTTGGCAAGGAATCCTGGGGGACCTGCCCAACCTGACCCACATCGTCGTCATGGAGCCGCCCGAGGACGGTGACGACGAGCGGATCATGTCCTGGGAGGCTCTCCGCTCGGCGGGCCGGGAGGCGCTGGCAGCTGATCCGGAGCTGGTCGAGCGGTCGTCGGTGGCGGTGGCGCAGGACGATCTGGCCACCCTCATCTACACGTCCGGCACGACCGGGGTGCCCAAAGGGGTGATGATCAGCCACCGCAACGTGATGTGGACCCTGGAGTGCGTCTCCCGCACCTACTCGCTGCCCGATCACCTGCGGCTCGTGTCCTACCTGCCCCTGGCGCACATCGGCGAGCGCATGGCCAGCCACTACGTCAGCCTGTACTGGGTCGGAACCGTCCGCTACATCCCCGACCTCACCGAGGTGGCGGCGGCGGTCCAGGAGACCCGCCCGCACGTCTTCTTCGCCGTGCCCAGGGTGTGGGAGAAGTTCCACGCCGGCCTGATGGCGCGGGTCAACGCCGAGCCCAACGCCCGGCGGCGGGCCCTGGCGCTCGGCGCCATCGAGTTGGCGATCGAGGGGCAACGGGCCGAGCAGGAGGGCCGCCACCTCGGGCTGGGGGCCCGCCTCAAGCTCAAACTGTTCGATCGCATCCTCTTCTCCAAGAAGTTCCGGACCGGTCTAGGCATGGACGCGCTGAAGGTGGCCATCTCGGCCGCGGCGCCCATCTCGCCGGATCTCCTGCTCTTCTT
Organism: bacterium; assembly: GCA_028820935.1. Lineage (NCBI taxonomy): Bacteria > bacterium. The sequence goes on from JAPPHZ010000036.1 coordinate 99,117, forward strand.
CCGGGGTATCGGCCTACCGGTCTTCGAGCTGTACGGGATGACCGAGTCCTCCGGTCCAGGAACCTCCAACGTGCCGGGCGCCAACCGGATCGGCACCGTGGGCCGGGCCATGCCGGGCGTGGAGCTGTCCATCGCGGATGACGATGAGATCATGTTGCGCGGTGGGCTCATCACCGAGGGTTACTACCGCGACCCGGACACGACCGCCGCCACGTACGGAGAGGACGGATGGCTGCGCACCGGCGACCTGGGGCGGCTGGACGACCACGGCTACCTCAGCATCATCGGGCGCAAGAAGGAGATCATCATCACCGCGGGCGGCAAGAACGTGGCCCCGGCCCGGCTGGAGAACCTCATCAACGAGCACGCCCTGATCTCCCAGGCCTGCGTGGTGGGCGACGGTCGCCGCTACCTGACCCTTCTGTTGGCCCTTGATCCCGACATGGCGGAGGGATGGGCCGAGAGCCAGGGCGTGGAGTACGGCAGCTTCGACGAGTTCACCCGCCATTCGAAGGTGCTCGCGGAGGTCGACCGGCTGGTGGAGTCGGCCAACGCCCGGGTCGCCCGGGTGGAGCAGGCTCGCAAGTGGACCGTGGTGTCGGAGAAGTGGTCGGCCGAATCCGGCGAGCTCACCCCGTCGCTCAAGATGAAGCGCCGGGTGGTGCTGGAGCGCTACTCCCGCCAGATCGAGGACCTCTACGAGGACTGAGCCCTCCGGTGCGGTGGGGACGGGGCCCGAGCGCCGGGACCAGGGTGGCCGAGGCATGACCCGGGCGCAGGTCGTGATCACCCGCCGGCCGCCCGGGGCGGTCGTGGAGATGCTCCGGGAGGTGGCGGAGGTGTGGGTGTTTCCCGAGAACCGAGCCATCCCGCGGGCCGAGCTGCTGGCAAGGGCGCCTGACGCCGACGGCCTGTACTGCATGCTCACCGACCGCATCGACACGGAGTTGCTGGAGGCCGCCGGCCGGCTCGAGGCCATCAGCCAGATGGCGGTGGGCGTGGACAACATCGACCTGGCCGCATGCACGGCGCGGGGCATCCCCGTCGGCTACACCCCCGACGTCCTCACCGAGACCACCGCCGACACCGCCTTCGGGCTGCTGATCGCCGCGGCTCGCCGGTTCAGGGAGGGTTTCGAGGACGTGGTGGACGGCCGCTGGGGGGAGTGGGATCCGATGGCGCTGGTGGGCCGCGACATCGCCGGATCCACCCTGGGCATCGTGGGCCTCGGGCGGATCGGGCAGGCCATAGCCCGGAGAGGTGCGGGGTTCGGCATGCGGATGCTCTACACCAAGCGGAGCCGCGATCGCAGCGCCGAGGAGATGTTCGGAGTCGAGTACCGCACCCTGCCCGAACTGCTGGCGGAGGCGGATCATGTGGTGGTGGTGACCAGCTTCCATCCGGGCACGCACCACCTCATCGACCGGGATGCCCTGGCCGCCATGAAGCCGACCGCCACGCTCGTGAACGCGGCTCGGGGTCCGGTCGTCGATACGGACGCGCTGGTCGAGGCGCTGGCACGGGGGACCATCGCCGCCGCCGGCCTGGACGTGACCGATCCCGAACCCATCCCGGCGGACCATCCCCTGGTGGCCATGAACAACTGCTTCATCGTCCCGCACATCGGGAGCGCCACCGTCCGCACCCGCATCCGGATGGCGGAGCGGGCGGCGGCCAACCTGGTGGCTGCCCTGGAGGGGCGGCGGATGCCGTATTGCGCCAACCCGGAGACCTACGCTTGAGCTAGTTGCTAGTTGCTAGTTGCTAGTTGCTAGTTTATGTTAGATTACATGTGGCACCTGCCCGCTGGCCACGTGGCAGTGTTCGGGTTGTTAGCCTTGGAACCGCGGAGAATGCGGGGGATACCTATGCAGGAGATACAACTAACCGCTGTTGTCCGGCAAGAGGACGGTTGGTTCGTAGCGCAGGCATTGGAGGTCGACGTCGCGAGCCAAGGTGAGTCGCCCGATGTTGCGCTTGACAACCTCGCTGAGGCGTTGGAACTCCATTTCGAACCGCCCCGCTCGACTGTGGCACCACAAGTCCATCACCTCCGAGTGAAGGTTGGAGCGGCTTAGCCCGCTCCCCTACAGGCAGGTCGCTCGCAAACTGCACAAAGCGGGGTTTGTGGAGGTCAGCCAAAAGGGCAGTCACGTCAAGTTCGTGAGGCGGGATGGCGATGAGATTCGCACCGCCGTTGTTCCGCGTCACAGGGAAGTGCGAGTCGGGACCTTGAGCAGCATATTGCGCCAGGCGGGACTGAGCGTTGAGCAGTTCAACCGCCTCTAGATTGCTGGATCTGGCAAGAGGAGGCTGACCGACCCTCCCGCGACCTCTGCCCTAGCGGAACTCACCCGCTCCCTTGGCGGCCGATTGTCAGTGTCCTCCCCGATCTGCACCATTTACTGACCAGTGACCACTTACTACTCGAGACGATGGTTGAAGACGGCCAGGACGGCGCCATCGGCTACCTCGATCTCGACCTCCTCGCCCAGCGCGACGTTGCTGATTCCCAGCGAGCTGTGGATTGGGAGCGAGGCATCCCGGAGCGGCCATCGGGCGTGCCGGACATGCACCCCGCGGGCTTCGCTCCCGATCGGGATGAGGCTGAAGACCTCCCCCTGCGTGGTGGGAATCGATCTGCTCCCCCGGACGACGTAGGCCGTTTCCCGCTCCATGACCCAGCTAACCGCAACGTGGCCGGCTGCCGGGCTCCCGATTACCCCGACGTTGCCCAGCAGATGGTCGAGACGCCCGCGGCCGCCGCCCACGAAGACGATCTCGCTCGGATCGTGGCGGAGCGCGACCTCGAGCGCCAACTCCAGATCGGTGGCGTCCTTGTCAGCGGGGTGGCCCTCGATGACCGTCTCGTCATCGAAGACCCGCTCCAGGGCGCTTCGGGATATCGAGTCGAGGTCGCCTACCAGGATGTTGACGGTCACGGCACCGGCGGCTGCGATATCGGCGCCGGAATCGGCGGCTATGACGAGGTCGGCCGGCCCGAGGTTGCCGATCCGTTCCGGCGAGACCGGATCACCCCCGACGAAGACATGGACGACAGCCACTCAGGCTCCCGGCGAGAAAACGGCCATGGAGCCGGCGCCCAGGAGGACGGGGCGCTCCTCCTCGAGGAGCTGGAGGAAGACGAAGTCGTCTCCCAGGTCGGAGGCGGCATACACGAAGGCCGAGCTGTCCGGCGCCCAGAGCGTATGGCTGTGGCCGTATTGGTTCCAGAATGGGATGTAGCTGCGCAGGAAGTTCTCGGTGGGGGCGATGCCGGGGTATGAGGTGATGGCGCCGTCCTGGTACACGTCCATCGAGAGCCGGCTCGCCTCGTTGATTCCGAGCAGGAGGATCTTGCTGCTGTCGGGGCTCCACTGCCAGGCCACCGTGTTGGGGGCATCGAGCTCCGCTACCTGACCGCTACCCGGCTCCACCAGGTACATGGAGGTGGGGCGGGCCAGGTTGTGGAGCGAGTAGGCCACCCGTGTTCCGTCGGGTGACGCCGCGAATGCGAAGAAGCCGGCCCCCGTTCCGATGACTTCGATTTGACCGCTTACCAGGTCGTGGATCACCAGTTCGTCCTGGGGTTCCTCGCTCTGGTCCCCGGCGGGACGCACGTACAGGATCGAGCGGCCGTCGGGCATCCAGGACGGTGCCTGATAGGCCGACCAGACGAAGTCGAAGGCGGCTATGCGGGTGATCTCTCTGGAGGACAGGTCGAGGATGTGGAGGTGCGAGTTGTCGAGATGGGCCAGCATCCGCGAGCTGTCCGGCGACCAGTGGAAGTAATAGGAATTGGCGGAGTCCACCATCGTGACCGTCCCGGTGTCCAGGTCGAGGACTGCCAGAGCAACCTGGGCATCAGCGTTTCCCAGCATTGCCACGAAGCGACCGTCCGCGCTCCAGTGGATGTAGAACACCACGAACGGGGTCCCGTAGGCGGTCAGGGATCCGTCGGCTCCAGGACCGACGACTATCCAACTCCCAGCGCTCGAGGCTCTCGAAAAGGCCACCATCCGGCCGTCCGGCGACCAGCTGGGCTGGGCCAGGTAGCCATCCGCCGTCTCCACGTACAGCTCGTTCCGCTCGGCCCCGGGACCGAGGACGGTCACCCCCTCGCCCAACCGCCCGTCGACCAGCACCGGGCCCGTTAGCGCCTCGATCCCCCGGTCCGACAGCTCCGGCGCGGCCGGCATGGTCGTCGTGTCGGCTGCCGAGACGGTCGTGGCGACGGTCCCTGTCGCGGCGGGCGCGGTGGTGGCGGTGGTCGTTGCGGCTCCTGTTTCGGCGCCGGCCGGTAGGGAGGTGGCAGCCGTGGCGGCGCCGTCCTCCGCTGCTGCGACGGTGGTCGCCTCCGTGGAAGGACTTCCCTCGAATACGACCTCGTTGCTCGAGGTCGAGCAGGCCGGGCCTAGAGCCATCATCGCTGCGACGAGGGCAAGCATTCCTGGTCGCCACGATCGGGCCGCGCCTGCTCGGAGGCTCATGTGTGGACTGTACCCGACTCGCCACGGCAACGGTTGGCCGGACGGGTGGCTACCCTTGCGACCATGACTATCAACGCATTGATGAACTTCAGCGCCGAAGCCCTCGAGAGGATCATCGAGATCCGTGACCAGGAGCCGGGCGAAGAGGAGTACGGCCTGCTGATCGAGATAACCGGCGTCGAGGGACTCCAGTTCGGTTACTCGTTGTCGTTCGTCCCGCTCGGCGAGGCGGAGCCGTCCGATCACGTGGAGCGCCACGGCGACCTGGCGGTCGTCATCCCGGCTGCGGACACCGAGAACATGACCGGCGCCCGGCTGGCCATGTCGTCGAACCCGATGACCCCGGGGTTGGCCATCGACAACCCGAACAACCCGTCGCCGGACATTCCGGACTTCGACGCAGGGGATCTGACCGGGCCGATCGCGGAACGGGTCCAGCAGGTCCTCGACCACCAGGTGAACCCGGCGATCGCGGCCCACGGAGGCCAAGCCAGCCTGGTGGGCGAGGAGAACGGTGTGGTCTACCTCCAGATGGGTGGAGGATGCCAGGGTTGCGGGATGGCCGCCATGACCCTGCGCCAGGGAATCGAGCGGATCCTGCGGGAGGCCATCCCCGAGATCGTCGAGATCGTGGACATCACCGACCACCAGGGCGGCGAGAACCCCTACTACGCGGCATCCCACGCACATTCCCACTAGGCGCCCGCTCAGGCTAGGCCAAGCCTGACGTAACGTTCCTGAAAACGCCTCCGGCCTGGAGAATCCTCAACAAGCGCGGAATGCGCTGCGAGGCGGCGCCCCTGGGACGCGGAGGCGAGCGGGTCGCCTGTCACGTCGCCGCGCCGGTCTTAGAGCCGATCGGGCGGGTCGATCCATCCACATATTCACTGTCAAAAACCCAGGAGAAATCCCTGGCCACCGTTTCATCTGTCTTTTTAGACCAGAAAATGTGGTAAAGTGCTGGCAGACCTGCCCAGCCACATTTTCAAGACCAGAGCGAGGGTGCGATGTCTACAGGATTCGGAGCTTCGGCCGCCCTTGATGACCAGATCCAACTCATGCTCGATCTCTTGGCGCAAGGTCGCCCTCCCGCGGAGATCGAAACGGCCCATGTGGACGTCAAAGAGGAGCCCGGCCGTCGCGACCGGCGCGGCAAGTCCCTGCCGGCAAGCCGCGAGAACGAGGAGGCTGCCGGGTACCTCACGGGCGAAATGGCCTGCATGGCCAATACCCCCGGGGGTGGCGCGATCATCTTGGGTGTGTCCGACGACGGTGTCAGGATCGGCACAGGGCTTGATCCGGAGTGGCTCCGCCACCGCATATTTGAACTGACACAGCGCAAGCTGACCGTCTCTGCCCGACCCTTGATGTTGGACGGCTGCCGCTTGCTGGTGCTGTCCACGCCCGAAGCTTGGGAGCCGATCCCTTACAGGGGTCGCTATCGCTGGCGTTTGAACGACAACTGCGTTGATGTCGATTTCACATCGTGGAATGACAGGCGGCTCCTTCGCGGAGGCTTCGATTGGTCGGCCCAGCCGTCATCTCACTCACTGGCCGACGTCAAGCAGACCGCTGTCGACATCGCCAGGCGGTACATGCGCGAGAACGGCAACGGTAGTGGTGACGGCGGCCATCTGGCGATGGCGACGAGTCAGGACATGATCCGCCGTCTCAACCTTGTGGACGCAGACGGCCGACTGACCAACGCAGGATCGCTGCTCTTTGTGGGAACTCCCGAGATCGGAATCGACTACGTTCGGCGGGAGGTCCCCGGTGGCGACAGCACGCATCGCGTGCCCCGTGCCGGTCGGCCTTGGTCGAGCGCCTTTAGCGAGGCGTTCGGGCCGTCCTTCAGCCGGGAGGAGGTGGGGCGCCGCCCGTTGCTAGAACAGTTCGCCGCGGTGGAGCAGGCGATGGACGTGGCGAACGCCGTGGTTCATGTGCCGGACGGCTTCGCGGCGCATCAGATCGACTCCATCCCGCTGAGAGCCATGAGGGAGGCGCTGGTCAATGGCATCGTCCACCGCGACTGGAACTCCCCGCAACCGACGACCGTCGAGCATGTCGGGTCCGTCCTGACTGTCACCTCGCCGGGGGGCTTCGTCGGAGGGGTCGCCCCCTCGAACATCATCACGCATCCTGCGGCGCCCCGCTATAGAAGTCTCGCTGAGGCCATGGCGGCTATGCGGTTGGGCGAGCGAGAAGGGATCGGCGTGGACCGCATGACGGCGGACATGCTCTCTCTGGGTCACCCACCGCCGGTCTTCTCGGAGGTTGATGGCCCGTACGTGCGGGTCGCGCTGGTCGGCGGCAAGCCGGATCTGGAGTGGCTCCACTTCATCGGCGGGCTCGAGCCCTCCTCGCGGGGTGATCTGGACCTGCTGCTTCTCGTGAACTGCCTGATCGACCGCGGCTGGGCCGATGCCAACTTGGCGGCTCCGGTTCTGCAAAGACCTGTCCAGGAGACGTTGTCGATAATCGAGCGGGTTGCTGATCGAGTTCACATCGACGGAAGGCCGATCATCGAGAATGTTCACGGCATTCCCGAGGGTCACCCGCCTGCCCTCCGGCTGTCGGACGGTGCCCGCAGGCAATTCGTCCGCAAGCTCGAGCGATTCGCCACGCGCGCCGGACGGGAGTCGGTGATGCTGGACTACGCCCGGGCGAGGGGACGCATCTCCTCGACCGAGGCCGGCGACCTGGCGGGTGTCACCGCGTCTCACGCCGCCCAGATGCTTGCCGCGCTGGCTGATGCCGGGCACCTGGTGGGGAGCCGTCCCAACCGGCGGGGCCGCGGCTTCCACTACCTGCCAGTGCGGACGTGAGCACGTTTCCGATTGCTGGGCAAGGTTTACCTCGCGTTCACCCTGGAAGACCGGTCCCTTAACCCTGACGGCTTAGCGTTCCCTCCGGATTGAGGGTTCAGAGAGCATGGATGCCGATCGGCAACGTATGGCGCCCGCTCGCGCTCGTCGCGTTTATGACGCTGGTTGCCGCGGCATGCGGTTGGGGACCCGACTACAGCCGCGTAACCACCATCGCCACCACCCTCCCTACCCAAGGGGCATCCTCGCACGGTGGTGGTTCGGCGTTGTCCGGCAGCCGTGGTTTGCCTCCGTCCGATCCGTTGTCCGTGTCCGGGGACATCGTCGTGGCCGGTTCGTCGACAGTGTTCCCGCTGGCGGAGGCGATGGCGGCGCGGTTCGAGGATGAGGGCTATTCGGGCCTGATCACCGTCGATTCGATCGGCTCGGGCGCCGGGTTCGAGCGGTTCTGCGTGGCCGGCGAGTCGGATGTATCGAATGCGTCCCGTCCGATCAAGGAAGCGGAGGTGGAGCAGTGCCGGGCGATCGATCGGGAGCCGATCGAGTTCCGGGTGGGGACGGATGCCTTGGCGGTGACGGTCTCGCCCGGGAACACGTTCGCAACCGATCTGACGGTTGCGGAGTTGGCGGTGTTGTTCTCGACGGCGACGACTTGGCAGGATGTTCGCGCCGGGTTCCCGGCGAATCCGATCCAGCGGTTCATCCCGGGGACGGACTCGGGAACGTTCGACTACTTCGTCGAAGAAGTGTTCCACGAGGATGAGGGTCCGATCCTGGGGGCCGGGAATACGCAGTTCTCGGAGGACGACAACGTGTTGGTCCAGGGCATTTCGGGGGATGGGTGCGATCCGTCGAATGCCGCGACCACGTGCGCGGTCGGCTTCTTCGGGTATGCGTACTACACGGAGAACGGCGATCTGTTGAGGGTGCTGGATGTCGAGGGCGTGGAGCCGACCACGGACTCGGTGAATGCGAATACCTATCCGCTGGCTCGCCCGTTGTACATGTACTCGACGGCTTCGATCATCGCGGAGAAGCCGCAGGTCGGGGCGTTCCTGAACTTCGTGCTCCAGTTCGTGAACGAGGAGGTCGGCGAGGTCGGGTACTTCCCGGCGCCCGACAGCGTCCTCGACAGCGCGGCCACCGAACTCAAAGCGGCCTTGTAGGTGGGTACCGGAAAGATGTCCGGTTGGCACGATTCTCGCAACACGGGATCCGGCGAGGTGGATAGTCGCGGCCACCGAGGGGAGACGGAACCATCGCGACGCGACTGACATCGGAGGCTTCGCCGATGGCCGGTTCCTTGCGCAAGAGGCGGCGGCCGGGCGAGGCGGCGATACGTGGGCTGCTCTTCATCGCAGCCGCCCTGTCGATTCTCACCACCGTGGGCATCGTCTTCGAGTTGGGGAAGGAGGCCCTGCTCTTCTTCAGGTCGGAGGAGGCGTCGCTGGTCGAGTTCCTGTCCTCCACGCAATGGCAACCGGCCATTCTGGACTTCGGCATCTGGCCCCTGGTCCTGGCCACGCTGACCACCTCGGTCACGGCCATGGTGGTGGCGCTGCCGGTGGGTCTGGCCACCGCCATCTACCTGAGCGAGTACGCCACCCCCCGGGTGAGAGGCACCATCAAGCCGGTGCTCGAGATACTGGCCGGCATCCCGACGGTGGTCTACGGCTACTTCGCCCTCACCTTCATGACCCCGCTTCTCAGGTCCATCCTGGGGGTGAGCGTGGTGGAGATCTTCAACACGGCATCCGCCGGGATCGTGGTGGGCATCCTGATCATCCCGCTCGTCAGCTCCATGTCCGAGGACGCCCTCCACGCGGTGCCGATGTCGCTCCGGGAGGCCTCCTACGCGGTAGGGGCCACCAGGTTGGAAGCCTCGCTGCGGGTGGTGCTGCCGGCTGCGCTCTCGGGTATAACGGCGGCCTTCGTGGTCTCGATCTCCCGGGCCATCGGCGAGACCATGGTGGTGGCGATAGCGGCCGGCGCCGGGCCCAAGAACTTCACGTTCGGCGCCGACAGCCTGTTCGGCTACATCCTGAACCCGTTCGTGGCGGGCGAGACCATGACCGGACACATCGTCCGCATCAGCGGCGGTGACCTGAGCTACAACTCGATCGACTACAACTCCATCTTCGCGATCGGGCTGGCGCTGTTCGTCATCACCCTGACGCTCAACGTCCTGAGCCGCCGTTTCGTGGCCCGATTCCGCGAGGTCTACGAATGACGGCGTCCGGTACGGAAGTGGACAGCGGGTCCTCCGACCTCCTGCGAACTTCCGCGCAGATGAGGCGCCGGCAGCGCCGGGGACTCGTGGCGAAGTTCGCACTGCTGGGCGCCCTGATGGTGGCGGTGGCGGCGCTGGTGACGCTGATCGTCACCATCCTGAACTCGTCATTCGGCCTGGTGGCGGTTGAGAACGAACGCTCCCCGGGTGAGCTGGTAACCGGCCTCGGATACCCGGAGGGCACCGCCCTCGGCGACCTGACCAAGGAGGATCTGGTAGCGCTCCTCGAAGCCGAGATCTCGACCAACCTGGGCCGCCGGTTCGAGCGGGAGCAACGCTTCTTCGGCGACCGGATGGTCTTCGAGGATCTGTACGTGCTCAACGACCTGTGCATGACGGACGATCCCCCGCCCGCCTGTTACCTGCCCGCCCGGAGCCATTCCCAGGTCGAGGCGCTGGTGGTGGAGCGGGTGGTGGAGCCCACCATCGTCGGCACCTGGTCCTTCTTCTCGTCCGTGTTCAGCCGTCACGAGGTGGAGGCCTACGCGGCGCAGAAGTACCCCGGCGCGGAACTGGAGTTCCGATCCTGGCTCTCGTGGGACTTCGTGGTCAATCCGCAGTCGCCGGAGCCGGCCATCGCCGGGATCCGCACCGCCCTGCTCGGGTCGCTCTGGGTGGTGCTGATCACCCTGGCCTTCTCCTTCCCCATCGGGGTCGGGGCCGCCATCTACCTCGAGGAATATGCGCGCGAGAGCCGCCTGAACGCCATCCTGCAGACGAATATCAACAACCTGGCCGGCGTTCCGTCGATCATCTACGGGATGCTCGGTCTGGCGATCTTCGTCCGGACCCTGGAGGCCATCACCAGCGGCTCGTTCCTGGGGACCGGCAGCGAGGCGACCGCCAACGGCCGGACCATCGTGTCGGCCGGCCTCACGCTCGGCCTGCTGATCCTGCCGATCATCATCATCAACGCCCAGGAGGCGATCCGGGCCGTACCGGGCTCGCTGCGCCAGGCGGGCATGGCGCTGGGTTCCACCAGATGGCAGACGGTGCGCTCCCACGTTCTCCCCAACGCCCTTCCCGGCATACTGACGGGAACCATCCTGGCCGTGGCCAGGGCGCTCGGGGAGACAGCCCCCCTCGTGGTGGTGGGTGCGTCGACCTTCATAACCACCGATCCGAGCGGGCCGTTCTCGAAGTTCACGGTGCTGCCGATCCAGATCTACCAGTGGACGAGCCGGCCTCAGGACGAGTTCCGCAACATCGCCGCGGCCGCCATCCTGGTGTTGCTGGTGCTGCTCCTCACGCTCAACACGGCGGCGGTGATCCTTAGAAACAAGTATTCTCGGAGGACAGCATGACGACCGTGGGCAAGCCTGAGGTGAACGAGAAGAAGCGCGTCAACCTGAACGTGCCGATGGGAACCACGACCGGATCGGACCTCGAGACCGTCGCCATGGAGGCGGTGAACCTCAATGCGTTCTACGGAAAGTTCCGGGCGGTCAGGGACGTCAACCTGTCGTTCCGGGACAGGCAGATCACGGCCCTGATCGGACCGTCCGGATGCGGCAAGACCACCCTGTTGCGGACCCTGAACCGGATGAACGACCTGGTTCCGGGCGCCCGGGCGGAGGGCGAGGTCCGGTTCCACGGGCAGAACATCTTCGACGCGTCGGTGGATCCGGTGGAGTTGCGTAGGCGAGTGGGAATGGTCTTCCAGAAGCCCAATCCGTTCCCGAAGACCATCTACCAGAACGTGGCCTGGGGCGCCCGGATCAACGGTATGAAGCAAGACCTGGACGGCCTCGTGGAGCATTCTCTCCGCCAGGCCGCCCTCTGGGACGAGGTCAAGGACAAGCTCGACGAGAGCGGCTACTCCCTGTCCGGCGGCCAGCAACAGCGTCTCTGCATCGCTCGCGCCATCGCGGTGAAGCCCGAGATCATTCTGATGGACGAGCCGACTTCGGCGCTCGATCCGGTTGCGACCCTGCGGATCGAGGAGCTGATCCAGGAGCTGAAGGTCAACTACACGATCATCATCGTCACCCACAACATGCAGCAGGCGGCGCGGGCCTCGGACCACACGGTGTTCCTCAACATGGACTCCGACCGGGCCGGGTACGTGGTGGAGGCGGGGACCACGGGCACGCTCTTCACCCGGCCCGCGAAGCAGGAGACCGAGGACTACATCACGGGTCGGTTCGGATGACCGAGTTCCGGAGCCTGTTCCATTCCGAGCTCAACCAGCTCGAGGTCCTGCTGCTCGACATGTCCGAGCTGGCGGAGGTCCAGATAAACAACGCGGTGGAGGCGTTGCTGCAGGGCGATGCGGAGCTGGCCCACCAGGTGGTGCTGGGGGATCGCGAGATCGACCAGCTCTACGTGGAGGTGGAGCGGCGCTGGCATGAGGTGATGGCCCGCCAGACCCCGGTGGCCTCGGATCTGCGGCTGATGTCGCTCATCCTCCAGGCCGGGCACAGCCTGGAACGGATGGGCGACCAGGCATCGAACATAGCCAAGATCGTGGAGGCGACCTCAACTCTCCCCACCAACAGGACCATCCTGTTGCATATCCGGGAGATGCGGTCGATCGTGGTGCCGATGGTGGAGACGGCCATGGAGGCGCTCGTCAAGAGGGACCTCAATCTCGCCCTCCGGCTGCCGGAGCTGGACGATCCTGCGGACTGGTTGAACCGCAACATGTGGAAGGAGGTGGCCGCCTGCGCGTCCAATCCCGAGATGCTCGAATGGGCGGTCCACATGATGCTGGTGTCGAGGGCCCTGGAGAGGGTCGGCGACCGGGCGGTCGACATCGGCGAGCAGGTGGCGTTCCTGCTGACCGGCGAGCAGCACGAGTTCCCCGAGGGCTGGGTAACGGCTCCCGGTTCGGTATGAACGGGACGTCGATCCTGGTGGTCGAGGACGAGGAGACCCTCGCGGAGTCGCTCCGCTACAACCTGATCCGTGAGGGTTACGAGGTCACGGTGGTCGATGACGGCCGCATGGCCCTCGACACCTTCCGGGCCAAGGCCGCCGATCTGGTGGTTCTGGACCTGATGCTGCCCGGGCTGGGCGGGTTCGACGTGCTGAGGCAGATCCGGGCGTCGTCCGAAGTCCCGGTGGTGGTGGTCACCGCCAAGGATTCGGAGCCCGATGTGGTGGCCGGCCTCGAGCTGGGCGCCGATGACTACGTCACCAAGCCGTTTTCGATGCGCGAGCTGATGTCTCGGATCAGCGCCAACCTTCGCCGGGCCTCCCGGGGTGTCCACCCTCCCGACTCCCTGGTGCTGGAGGGCGGGCCGGTGGCGCTCGACGTGGATCGCCATGAGGTCCGGGTCAACGGCGAGTTGGTCGCCTTCCGTCCCAAGGAGTTCGATCTCCTGGAGGCGTTGCTCCTGCGCAAGGGCAGGCTGGTCCATCGCCAGGTCCTCCTGGAGGACATCTGGGGGGTGCCCTTCTTCGGCGACCCCAAGACGCTCGATGTGCATATCCGTCGCGTGCGAGAGAAGATCGAGGATGATCCCCGCTCTCCAGAATGGATCGTCACGGTCCGGGGCCTGGGATACAAGTTCGTCGTTGAGGGCTGACACGAGGGGCGCCCCCCGGCCAGGGCCCGCAGCGATTCGACCGTGGCCCCCTTCCGGACCGTTCTCCTCCCCGCCGCGACCGCTCCACCCACCCGGAGGCCGTGACTGATGGCCTCTCCGGCCCCTCCACGCGCCCGCCGTATCGGTCCGGCGCTCGCCCGGTGGGCGGCATCGGCGAGTCTGGCGGCGGCCGGCATCGCCGCGGTGCAGGCGCCTCCGCCATGGCCGTGGGTAGGCATAGGGGCGGTGGCGCTGGGGGTGGTCTCGTTGATGCTCCAGTACCGGATCCATCGGCGGGAGCGGAGCGTTGCCGAAGCCCTGATCGAGGAACTCGAGGCGGAGGGGCTGGAGATGTCGAGGAGCCGGGACCTGTACGGATCGCTCCTTTCCGCGCTGCCGGTGGGCGTGGTGGCCGTTCAATCAGGCCAGGCCGTGTACGCCAACCCGGCCGCCATCGAGGTGCTCGGGGACCGGGTGACCCAGGCAGGCGCACCCATGCCGGGCGCGGTGCGGGAGGTCATGGAGGAAGCGGTCGCCGGCCGGTCCTCGTCGGGCCGGTTCTCGCAGGGACTGCCCCGCCGGGTGATGGAGGTTGCGGCCCTACCCGTCGGAGAGGGTCTGGTGTTGCTCCATCTGTCCGACATAACCGAGCGTTCCCGGATCGACCGGATGCGCCAGGACTTCGTGATCGCGGCGTCACACGAACTCAAGACCCCGGTGGCGGCGATCAAGGCGGCGGCCGAGACGGTCCTGCTGGCGCTCGAGGATGACCAGGATGTGGTGTCCAGTTTCTCGGGACGCATCCTCGACAACGCGGTCCGAATGTCGAGGACCGTCTCCGACCTCCTCGACCTGTCCCGTCTGGAGTCGGGCATTCTGCCGTTGGAGGCCTGCGACCTGGCGGAGGTGGTGGGAGAGGTGGTGGAGCGGTTCGTCACCGCACGCCCCTCGATCGAGTGGGATGCCGAGCCGACCCTGGTGATGGGTAACCCCTCCTACCTGGCGCTGGCGTGCCGGAACCTGCTGGAGAACGCGGTGCGCCACACCCCCGATGACGGCCGGATCCGGGTGGCGATGGGCACCGCCGACGGGGAGGCGACCGTGGTGGTCACGGACGACGGAACCGGTATTCCCTCGGACGAGCTGCCCCGGATATTCGAGCGTTTCTACCGGGTCGACGCGGCGCGCTCGCGGGCCACCGGCGGGACGGGTCTCGGCCTGGCGATCGTCAGGCACGTGGCCGACCTGCACCATGGCCGCATCGAGGTGGAGAGCAGGCTGGGGCAGGGTTCCACCTTCCGGCTTCGCATCCCGGTTCGCCCCCCTTCGTAGCGCAGACCTTCTCGCACCGCCGGGTCCCGAGTCCCTCCTGTCCTGTACGGCCTCCGGGCTCCTGCCGGTACACGGAGGCCGATCCGGGGTGGCCGCCTGTTCCTCCAGAGCCCGGCCTCCGCCGCAACAGTCGACGCTTTTTCGCGAGGTCGGACGGGGGGCGAAATGTGTCATACCCCTCCGATACGTTGTCTATTGCCAAGCACCTACACCGGCCGATGCGTCTACCGATCGGAACGGCCGGCCCGGAGGGAACACACGGGGCTTCAATGGAGCGAACCGCCGACCCGGCAGCCGGCCGGGCATGGCCGACCACGCTCCGAACCAGGACAGGTGGTGGTGGGGGAGGGCCCGGTGCGGGGCACCGTTGCGGCGGCGCGATTTTCGCGCTCTTGGGGACGGATCAGGGCCGGCTCAGGTGTTGGCGGCCGACTCCACCGCTTCCGCCACCCGTTTCACCACGCCGGGGTTGAACACCGACGGGATGATGTAGCTGGCGTTGATCTGTTCGGGTCGCACCACCGAGGCGATGGCGCGGGCGGCGGCCACCTTCATGGCCTCGGTGATCTTCGTGGCGCGGGCGTCCAGGGTCCCGCGGAAGACCCCCGGGAAGGCCAGCACGTTGTTGATCTGGTTGGGGTAGTCGGAGCGGCCGGTTGCCACCACCGGTGCGTACTCGCGCGCCACCTGGGGATCGAACTCGGGGTCGGGATTCGCCAGCCCGAACACGATGGGATCGGGCGCCATACGCCGGATCTCCCTGGCGTCGAACAGGTCGGGGCCGCTCACGCCCACGAACACGTCCATGCCTTCCAACGCCTCGAGGATGCCGCCCTTGCGGTTCTCCCGGTTGGTGTTCTCCCTCAGCCAGATCTTCGAAGCGTCCGTCAATGTGCGCTCCTCGCTGATGATGCCGCCCCGGTCGAGGGCCACGATGTCCGCGATGCCGGCCGCCTCGAGGAGCTTGGCGACCGCCACGCCGGCCGCGCCGGCCCCGCTCATGGCCACCTTGACATCGCCCATCTCCTTGTTCACCACCCGCAGGGCGTTGGTCAGGGCGGCCAGGACCACGATGGCGGTACCGTGCTGGTCGTCGTGGAAGACCGGGATGTCGAGCGACTTGCGGAGCCGGTCCTCGATCTCGAAACAGCGCGGCGCGGCGATGTCCTCGAGGTTTATACCCCCGAATACCGGCGCCAGCATCTCGACCGCCCGCACGATCTCGTCGGTGTCCTGGGAGTCGAGACAGATCGGCCAGGCGTTGACGTTGGCAAAACGTTTGAACAGGGCGGCCTTCCCCTCCATGACCGGTAGGGCGGCCACCGGCCCGATGTTGCCCAGTCCGAGCACGGCGCTGCCGTCCGTGACGATGGCCACCGAGTTCCCCTTGACGGTGAGGTTGCGGGCATCCTCGGGCCGCTTGGCGAGAGCCCGGCTGACCCGGGCCACCCCCGGCGTGTAGGCCATCGAGAGCTGGTCGCGGTTGCGGAGCCGGATCCGGTTCTGGACCTCGAGCTTCCCTCCCAGATGGAAGAGGAAGGTGCGGTCCGAGACCTTGTGGACCGTGACCCCCTCGACCGCGGCCACCGCATCGGTGATCTGGTCGGCGTGGTCGTCATCGCGGGTGTTGGCGGTGACGTCCAGCACCAGCCGGGTGGCTTCGAACTCGACGAAGTCCAGCGCCGTTACCACCCCGCCGGAGGTCCCGATGGCGGTGGTGATGCGGCCGATGGCATGCTGATCGTCGGGCGGGGCGTACAATCGGAGGGTTACCGAATACCCCGCGCTGGCCAGTGTCATTGTGTTCCTAAGGTTGTCCTCGGCGCCGGGCCCGTTCGTTTCTGACGGGTTCCGGAGCCGCAAGGTTACTCCCGCCGTCCGCGCCGCCGTCCGGGAGGCTCCGGTCGATGGAGGGCGGCCGATACGATCGACCGCAGGTGCTCCCGGGCCGGGTGGCGGCTGGTGAGGAGGGCCGTCCGGTGACCAATGCCGAGATAGCAGCCGTCTTCGACGAGTTGGCCGCGCTCACGCGGATCGCTGACGGGACTGCCCAGTCGTTCCGGGCCAGGGCCTACGAGTCGGCGACGAAGACCATCAGGGGGCTGCCCCGGCCGGCTGCCGACCTGTCGGCGGCGGAGTTGATGCGGGTTCAGGGGATCGGCAAGTCCACGGCATCCATGATTCGCGAGTATGTCGAGAGCGGCCGGCTTCGCCGCCTCGAGACCCTCCGCAAGGAGTACCCCCCGGCCTTCCAGGAACTGGTCCGCATCCCGGGCCTGGGTCCCAAGCGGGCGGTGACACTGCGAACGGCCCTGGGGGTGGACTCGGTGGAGGCTCTCCTCGTCGCGCTGGACTCCCGGGCGGTACGGGAACTGCCGGGCTTCGGTCGGAAGACGGAGGAGAACCTGCGGCGAGCCATCGACCGGCTCGGTTGGACAGGCAAGGAGCGGCGGACCCCGATACTGGTGGCCATGCGCGAGGCCGAGCGCCTGGTCGCGGATCTGAGCGGGCTGCTCGGCGTGGACCGGGCCGCCTACTGCGGGAGCCTGCGGAGGTTCCGCGACACGGTGGCCGACCTCGACCTGCTGGTGGCTACCTCCGATCCCTCCTCGGTGGCCCGGCGCCTGGCAGGCCGGTCGTGGGTGAGCGAGGTCATCGGCTCGGGCGATACCAAGACCTCGGTGCTGACCCATGCGGGCCTCCAGGTGGATGTCCGCATGGTGCCCGAGCACCAGTGGGGAGCGGCCCTCCTCTACTTCACCGGTTCCAAGGAGCACAACATCCGGCTGCGGAGGCTGGCGATCGAGCGGGGCTGGGTGCTCAGCGAGTACGCCCTCTACGAGTCCGAGACCGAAGCCGTGGTGGCGCAGCGGACCGAGGAGGACATCTACCGGGCGCTGGGGATGGAGTGGGTGCCGCCGCCGATCCGGGAGGATCAGGGGGAGATCGAGGAGGCGCTCACCGGCCGGATGCCCGATCTGGTGGCTGAGAGCGATCTCCGAGGTGACCTGCACGTTCACACCGACATGTCCGGCGATGGGCAGGACTCTCTGGAGGCGATGCTCGACAAGGCCGTCGCCAAGGGGCTGGAGTACATCGCCATCACGGACCATGCCGAGAACCTGGCCATCAACGGGGTCGGGCGGGATGAGATGCTGGCCCAGCGCCGCCGTATCGCCCGCCTTCGAACCCGTTACCCCGGGTTACGGATCCTGCACGGGGTGGAGCTGAATATCGGACGGGACGGCTCTCTGGACTACGACCACGACTTCCTCATGGACTACGACTGGTGTGTCGCCTCCGTCCACAGCCATTTCGACCTCCCGCAGGAGGAGCAGACCGTGCGGGTGATCTCCGCCATGGCGCACCCGGCGGTCGATGTGGTCGGCCACCTCCAGGGACGGAGGATCGGGCGCCGCCCGCCCATCGACCTGGAGGTGGGGGCGGTGCTGGAGGCGGCCGAGCTGACCGGCACGGCCATCGAGATCAATTCCCACCTGGACCGGCTCGATGCGACCGTCGAGGTGCTACTCCAGGCCCGGGGGAGGGACGTGCGGTTCGTCATCTCCTCCGACGCCCACGACACGGGGGAACTGGATCAGACGGCTTGGGGCGTCCTCCAGGCTCGACGAGGCCGGGTGAGCCGCGACATGATCGCTAACACCTGGCCGGTGGACCGCTTCCTCGCCTGGGCCCGGGACCGACGGCACGGACGTTAGGCCGTCCTTCCGGCCGGGCGCCCGGTCCAAGAACTCCGCCACCACCTCCAGCAACAGATGGGGGGCTTCCAGCATCGCTATGTGGCCGACCCCGACCAGCGGCCGGTAGAACCAGTCCGGACGGAGCGCAGCCAACCGCTCCGCCGCGCTGATCGGCACCACCTGGTCGTGGGTGCCGTGGATGAGAAGGGTGGGGGCCCGGACCAGTAGCGCCGTCCGGCGCCAGCGGGCGAAGGGAACGAGGTTGGCGATCACCGATCGGAAGGCCTGCAGGTAGGCGTGCGGTGGCCAGGGCATGGCGTTCCGCTCGGCGGCGACCTGGGCGTGGAGCCGCCTGACGCTGGCCGACATCCGCCCCGGCTCGCCGGCCAGCAGGTCGAGGGCGGTGTCGGTGGTGTGCTCGGGAGTCCCCCGGCGGCGGAGCCAGTTCACGTACATGAGGTTGGCGCCCGGCACCAGATACATCAGCATGGAGGTGATCCAGGCCGGAGGGAGACCCTCCAGGTCGGCGGTCGATCCCGGCGTGTCGATCAGCACCAGGCGGTCCACCAGGTCGGGCCGCTGTCCCGCCAGGATCATGCTGATCATGGCGCCCATCGAGTTCCCGATCACCAGCGCCGGCCCGCCGCCCTGGTGCTCGATGAAGTCGGCCATGAGTCCTGCCTGGGCCTCCATCGAGGCGCTCCGACCGGCCGGAGGGGTGCGGCCGAAGCCGGGTAGCTCCGGCGCCACCACCCGGCCGTAGGCGGTCAGCGGGACGGCCGTCTCCACCCAGTTGACCGCCGATCCGCTCAGACCGTGGACCAGCAGCACCAACTGACCCTCCCCGCCGTACTCCATGCCATGCAGGGGGCCGTGCAGGTCGATCGTGAAGCGTTCCATCCGGTCAGGGTACCCGGCCGCCGAGCGTGCGGATCAGTAGGCGACGGTCTCCCGGATGGCGGCCATGATGTCCTCGGCGCCGGGACGGTAGGCGTCTTCCAGCGGCGGGCTGAACGGCACCGGCACGTCGAGGCCACCCACCCGGTGGATGGGCGCATCCAGGTGCTCGAAGGAGGTCTGGCCGAGATCCGCCGCGATCTCGGCGCCCACCCCGGCCAGCCGGTTGGCGGCGTGTACCACCACGGCCCGGCCCGTCTTGCGTACCGACGCCGTGATCGTGTCGCGGTCGAGCGGTTTCAGGGTGCGGAGATCTATGACCTCCACGGCGAGCTCCGGCGCCAGGCCGTCGGCTGCCGCCAGGGCCTGGCGCACCATCTCGCCGTAGGTGATGACGGTTACGTGATGGCCTTCCCTCGCGATCCGCGCCCGCCCGATCGGGGTGGCGCGGTCCCCCTCCGGAACCTCGCCCCGAAGGCTCCGGTAGAGCGGCTTCGACTCGAAGTAGATGACCGGGTTGTTGTCCCGGATCGCCGCCAGCAGGAGCCCCTTGGCGTCGGCCGGCGTGGCCGGCGCCACCACCTTGAGGCCGGGGGTGTGCACGAACCACGCCTCCGGGTTCTGGCTGTGGAAGGGGCCCGAGCGGATCCCCCCGTCGGCCGGGGCCCGGATCACCCAAGGAACGGCCGCCTGCCACCGGTAATGGGTGGTGGCGGCGTACTGGACGATGGAGTCGAAGCCCGTGGAGATGAAGTCGGCAAACTGCACCTCGATCACGGGGCGGAGGCCCATCAGACCCATGCCGGTGGCGGCGCCGATGAAGGCCAGCTCGGTCATCGGTGTGTTCATCACCCTCCGGGCGCCGAACTCGGCTTCCAGGCCCTTGGTGGCCTTGAAGGCGCCGCCGAAATCGCCTCCGATGTCCTCGCCCATGACCAGGACGTCGGGATCACGTCGCATCTCGGTCGCCAACCCGTCCGTGATGGCCTCGATATAGGTCATGGTGCGGGCGCCGGTCCGGTTGCTGTCCATGCCGGTGTTCCTCAGGCGGCGTACACGCCGTCGGAGACGGTGCCGGGGTCCGGCCACTCGCTCGACTCGGCGAACTCCACCGCATCGGCCACGATCTCGCGGCACTTCTCGGCGACCCGGGCTAGGTATTCGCGGTCGACCAGGCCGCGCGAGGTCAGCTTCTCCTCGTGGAGGAGGAGAGGATCGCGGGCCTTCCATTCGTCCAGGAGATCCTGGGGGACGTATTCGGCGCCGTCGTGGATGGCGTGCCCCAGCATGCGCATGGTTCTGGCCTCAAGGAGGGTCGGCCCGCCTCCGTCCCGAGCCTTGCTCACCGCCGCCTCGACGCTCCGGTAGACCTCCTCCACGTCGTTGCCGTCGACGGTTCGGGCTTCCACCCCGTGAGCGCCGGCCCGAACGGCCAGGCTGTCGATGGCCATCTGCTGGCGCAGCGGTGTCGAGTAGGCGTACTGGTTGTTCTCGATGATCACCACGAACGGGGCTCGCTGCACGGCCGCCAGGTTGAGCGACTCGTGAAACACGCCGGCGCAGGACGAGCCGTCGCCGACGAACGTCAGGGCCACGCGGGGTTCGGAACGGTAGGAGAACGACATGGCCGCTCCGAGCGCCACCGGCATGGACTGGGGGAGGTGGCTGATGAAGCCGATCAGGTTGAGGGACAGGTCACCGCAACCGTGGAGGTTGCTGTCCCGGCCCCGCGTGACCCCGGTGGCCCGTCCGAGCTGGTTGGCCATGAGCCGCCGAGGGGTCATGCCTCTCACCAGGTAGCAGCCCAGGTCGCGGTGCATGGGAGCGACCACATCGTCCGGCGCGAGGGCCATCCCGGCGCCCACGCTTATCGCCTCGTGGCCCCGCTGGTTGAAGGTGGTGCCCACGCCCCGGCCCTGCTTCCACAGCGTCACGAGCTGGTCGTCCATCGTACGGGTGAGCCGCATCCAGTAGTGCAGGTCGATGTTGAGATCGTCAGGGAGCGGGGTCATGGTTTTGATAATAGAGAGTGCGCGGAAAGGCTCGATACCGGGAGAGGAACGCCCGGACCGCTACTGCCCCAAGGTCTTGATGGCCTCCAGGAACCGGCCCAGCTCGACGGCGAGCGCTTCGCGGTCCGGGCGGAGATCCGCCTCATCCGTTGCCACCGGATCATGCCGTGTCGCCATTCTGAGACCTGCCGACAGCAGGGGGAGGGAGGCGGCCTCGGCCGGTATCCGATCCTGGCGGACGTAGGCGAGGCTGCGCTCGAGAGCTGACCGCAGGAAGCCGTTGCGGTCGGATGGCCGACCCCCCGGCTCCTCCGCCAGGCGTCCGGCAACGACCCGGTATGCCTCTAGGAAGTGGCGCAGCGCCCAGGGGGCTCGGTGGGGGCGGAGCCTGTCCAGCGCCGGCCCGGACCCCTCGTCGAGGAGGCGGGTCTCCCAGGCCGGGATGCGTCGGGCGAGCTCGCCGGCGACCTGGCCGGCGAACGCCTCCCGGTCGGGGAGGAAGAAGTCGGTCTCCAGCAGGCCATGCAGCGCCCCAAGCCGGTCGTGGAAGCCGTCGAGCAGGGACCTCCCGGTAGCCCGGCCCGCCGCGGCGAGAGCCACCTCCGCCGCCGCCGGCACCACGTAGTGATGCGCGACGGTGTTGCGATAGAACGAGGCGGCCAGGCGCTGGTCGGGTTCGATCCGGTAGGTCGGTGACGCCCCGCCCGGCCCGGATGCGTCCCGGTCGATGGTCACGATCCCCCGGCGGGCCAGCGTAACGGCGATCCGCTCGATCCCGGCCCGGTCGAGCGTCGCCAGGCCGTCGACGGCGGGCAGCCGCCGGGCCTCGGCATCCCGGACCAGCTCGCCGACCAGTTCTCCGAGCCGGGCCATGGACAGCCCGGGCGGTTCGTGATCTCCGAGGATGGCCGATACCACCAGGGACGTGGCGGTTACGGGCGTGGCCCGGTTGATCCTCGAGCAGATCTCGGTCCCGAGCGCCTCGACCTTGCCGCGGCGGTCGGCTTCCGCGTGGCCGGCGAACAGCTCGGCCATGGACAGCGGCTCGCCCAGGCGGACATGGATGTCGCCGTAGTCCCTGCCCATCCTCAGGATGCTCTTGACCATCCAGATGAGGGTCTCCCGCCGCTTCGTCGCCCCGCGCTGCTCCGCGACGTAGGGCTCGATCTCCTCCACATGGTCGTAGCTGATGGAGACGGGGATCGCATGGATGTCGTCGCACCGGCCGTTCCATATGGCCTCGGCGGCGTACGTGAGCAAGCCGTAGGTGGGGGGCAACAGCTTGCCGGTCCGGCTGCGGGTCCCCTCGATGTACCACTCCACCGGGTGGCACTGCTCCAGGATGTGGGCGAGGTAGGCCCGCAGGACCCGCTTGTAGATGGGGCGGTCACCGATCCGGCGGCGGATGAAGAAGGAACCCGAGCGACGCAGTATCGGCCCGACCAGGAAGAAGTTCATGTTGATGCCGGACGCCGTGTAGTTGGGTGGGCGCCCGTTCCTCCACAGCACGTGGTGCAGGACGGCATGGTCGAGCTGGGACTTGTGGGACGGCAGGAAGACCAGTGGATGGTCGGCGCCCAGTTCCGCCAGCCGCTCCAGGTCGCGGTGGTCGTAGTGGACGTTGCGGTAGTTCCGGCGCCACACCTTGCCGGCCGCCCATCCGCCGAACCCGGCCACCAGCGGCGAGGGGATGGTCCGTATCTCCCGCAGGTACTTCCGGGCGGCCCGCATGGCCTGGCGGTCGGTACGGCCGGTCTCCCTGGCGATCCGGGCCAGGTCGGACCGGAAACCGGAACCGGTAAGGACGCCGAGGCGAGCAGACCGGGGGATCATCCGGCGGTCCCAGACGGGATGGCCGGCACGCGGATGCTCCCGGGAATCGGCACCCTATGGATAATACGTAGCCGGAACCGGCTACCGGCTGCCGGCGGTTCCCGATTCTCGGGCCGCCAGCAGCTTCCGGTTGAGCTTGCCGGTGGTGGTCTTGGGCAGGTTGTCCACGTACTCGATGATGCGCGGGTACTTGTAGGCCGCCACCTGGGTCTTGACCTGCATCTGGAGTTCGGAGGTGAGCCCTCCGTCCCCGGCCTGCCCGTCGGCCAGCACCACCAGCGCCTTGACCACCTGCCCGCGGATCGGGTCCGGGGAGGGGATGACGGCCACTTCCGCTACCTTCGGGTGCCGCACCAGCGCCTCCTCGACCTCGGCCGGTCCGATCCGGTATCCGGCGCTGGAGATCATGTCGTCGTCGCGGCCCAGGAACCGGATGTAGCCGGCCTCGTTTACGGTCGCCTGGTCGCCGGTCATGATCCAGCCCCCACGAAGCCTGGAGGCGGTGGCCTCCGGGTTGCCCCAGTACTCCAGCATCCCGGTGGGATCGCCCGGCCGCACCGCGATCTCGCCTATACCGCCCGCCTCGATGGGGTCGCCGTTCCCGTCGAGCACCGCCACCTGCCGGCCCGGATAGGGGCGTCCCATCCAGCCGGGCACCCCCGGCCACAGCGCCTCGCAGCCACCCACCAGGTGGTTCACCTCGGTGAGCCCGTAGAACTCGTTGATCACCGCACCCAGTTCCCGGTCGCTCCACCTGTGAAGCTCGTCGGCCACCGACTCCCCGCCGCTGCCGATGACCCTCAGATCGAGGTCGTAGGTCTTGGCCGGCTCGGGGACCTGGGCCATCATCTTGAGGGCGGTCGGGGTGAGGAAGGCGTGCGTCACGCCGTTGCGGGATATCACCTCGAAGGCCCGCTCGGCGGAAAAGCGCTGCTGGTCGGCCACCACCGGGTGTCCGAACACCAGGGCGGGAAGGAGGATGTCGAGAAGGCCGCCCACCCAGGCCCAGTCGGACGGTGTGTAGAACACCGTGGACTCGTCGAATCCGATGTTGAAGAAGAGCTTGAAGGTGAGCAGGTAGCCCTCGATGATCCGCTGGGCGTGGAGGGCGCCCTTGGGATGGCCGGTGCTCCCGGAGGTGTACAGCAGCATCGCCGGGTCCTTGGAGGCCGTGTCGACCGGGTCGAACCGGGGCGGGAAGCCCTCCGCCTCGGCCAGCGCCCGCTCGCCCGCGCCTGCCCGCCCGGAGATGATCACGGTCTCGAGGTCTGCCAGGTCGGACCGGACCGAGCGGATGCGGTCGGCGTAGGGCTCGGCCACGACTATCGCCCTCGCCCCCGAGTCCCCGAGGATGTGGCGGTAGGAATCGGGTCCGTAGAGCGCCGACATGGGCAGGACCACCGCCCCGATGGAGTAGACGGCCAGGTGGAGGGCGGCCAGCTCGGCCCCCTGCGGCATGACCAGGGAGACGCGGTCGCCACGCTCCAAGCCGAGCGACACCAGGAAGTTGGCGTAGCGCTTGGCCAGACAGATGAGTTCGCGGTACGACCAAACGTCGCGGCGGCCGTCCGAACGCTCCACGTAGAGGGCGATCCGCCGGCTGTCGGTGGACCAGCGGTCGAAGACCTCGGAGGCGATGTTCATCCGCTCGGGAATGTCCCACTCGAAGCCGTCGGCAATCGTCCGGTAGTCGCCGAAGCCGGCGAGGTCGGTGTCGAAGATACGCATCGGCGGTCGATTCTAAAGCCCGGCCGAACCGGTCCCGGTCACATCCCAGGTCCTTTCAACAGGCGTCCGGTCGCCGTCGCGGCTAAGCGCGCTACGGTCAGGCAGTTCCCGGCGGATGGAGACAGGATGAGCAGGGTCGGATTCATCGGCGTCGGCGTGATGGGCGCGCCCATGGCCCGGAACCTGCTGAGGGTGGGCCACCGGGTCCGGGTGTTCGACACCAGCGCGGCGGCCCAGGCCGCGGTCCTCCGGGACGGCGCCACCGACGCGGGCTCCGCCCGGGAGGCGGCGGACGGGGCGGACTACGTCATCACCATGCTCCCCACCGGTCGCCACGTCGCCGACGCGGTCCTCGGGCGCGGCGGCATTGCCGAGGCTCTCGATCCGGCCGCACTCCTCATCGACATGAGCACCGGGTTGCCGGCCCATTTCGACGCCACCGCCGAGGCGCTCGCTGCGTCCGGCAGGCGGATGATCGACGCGCCCGTTGGCCGGACCTCCAAGGATGCCGAGGCCGGGACCCTGCTGGTCATGGCGGGCGGCAGCCCGGAGGAGCTCGACCGGGCCCTACCGATCCTCGAGCTCCTCGGCGACCCGGTCATCCACTGCGGTCCCCGGGGCGCCGGGATCCGGACCAAGCTGGTCAACAACTACGTGTCGGTGGTGTCCAACGTGGTGGTGGCCGAGGCTCTGACCCTGGCCGAGGGGGAGGGGCTGGACCGCGATGTGGTCATCGAGGTGCTGATGGGCACCACGGCCGGCCAGGGCCACCTGGCCACCACCTATCCGGCCAAGGTGCTGGCGGACGACCTAGAGCCCGGCTTCATGATCGACCTGGCCCACAAGGACCTCGGCCTCGCCCTCGGGATGGGCGAAGCCGCCGGCGTCGCCCACGGCACGGGCCTGGCCGCCTTGGAGTGCTACTCCTCCGCCCGGGACCAGGGCATGGGCCGCCTGGACTGGACCGCCATCTACAACTTCCTGCGCCGATCGGCAGGCTCGTGACGCCGCTCCGGTGGGCCGGTTTGCGGATGGCGGCGTCGCCCATCACCATCACTCGGGTTGTTCGGATTCCAGGAGGGATGTCATGCTCGACAAGAGGGTTCTGAGGCTGGCTCGGGGCGCCAACTACGCCTCGCTGGCGACGATGATGCCGGACGGGTCCGTGCAGGTGCATCTGATGTGGGTGGACGCCGACGACGAGCACATCCTGATCAACACCGAGGTGCACCGGCCCAAGTTCAGGAACATGATGGCCGACCCCCGGGTCACCGTGCTGATCCCCGATGGGGGCAACCCCTTCCACTTCGCCGAGGTGAGGGGAGTGGTGGTGGACACGGTCACCGGTGCGGATGCCCGCTCCCACATCGACGCCCTCGCCCACAAATACCTGGGGGTGGACGAGTACCCGAACCCGATCACCTCGGAGCGGGCCATCGTCAAGATCGCCCCCGAGCGGGTCCTGGTCTTCCCGCCCGGCTGATCATGGAGGCGGTCCTGTTCGACCTGGATCGGACCCTCATCGACCTCCAGACCTACACCGACTACGGCGCAGCCTGGCAGGACACGGAGGCGATGATCGGGTCGTGGGACGACCTACCCACACCGGAGACGGATTGGGATGCCCCGACCCAGCGCTGCATGTCGATCCTGGTGGCCCTCAGCGGGGACCCCAGGTGGAGCCGGGTGTCGGAGGCGATCGCCGTCCATGAGACGGCCGCGGTGGCCGCTTCCCATGCCATGCCCCGCCTCGGGGAGGCCCTGGAACTCGCCCAGGGCACCCCGCGGGCGGTGGTGACGCTGGTGGCGGAGGCGCCGGCTCGGGCTGTCCTGGCCAGGCACGGGGTGGACATACCGCTGCTGGTTCCCAGGCGCCCGGACCTGCGGCCCAAGCCGGCGGCCGATCAGCTTCTCGAGGCCTGCCGCCTGCTCGAAGTGGCACCCTCCCGGACGGTGATGATCGGCGACTCGACCTGGGATGCCGAGGCCGCCGCCAACGCCGGGTGCGGGTTCGTGGGCGTCGCAGCCACCGAGGACGGCGCAACCCGGTTCGGCAGCGGGGTGGTTACCGGTGACGACCTCGTGGTTGCCGTAGAGCTGGCCAGGCGCCTGGTCTGATCGACGGCCGGTGGCGTCGGGAGGATGTCAGGTCACCGGCGCAGGCGTTGCCGCCGGCGATAGGTAGCGATCCGCCACAGCCACTCGGCGGGCCCGTAACGGAACCGATCCAGCCAGGGCGCCGACCACCAGAGCTGGGCCGCCCAGACCAGCCCGATGAAGCCCACCAGCATCGTACGGGTGAGGTCGGCATCCCCGAATAGGTACCTGAGGATGAGCACGCCCAGCACGGTCTGGGCCAGGTAGTTGGTGAGCGCCATCCTCCCGACCGAACGCAGGCGCCTGTGCAGACCGGTTTCGGGGCGGCGATTCCACAGGACGATCAGGGCGGTATAGCCGAGCACGGCCGGGGCGGTCCCGAGCGTGTTCGGGATCGTCCCGACGAATGCCACGTCCGGGGAGAAGTCACGGGCCGCTAGCCACGCCAGCCCGAGAGCGGCGAGCGGCAGGCCCACCCCCAGGCCGGTGCGCGCCATGCGCCGGTAGAAGGCGGCCGGACGGTCGCCGGTCATTACCCCGGTGCGGTAGAGCGCCACCCCGATCAGCATCATCCCGACCGCTCGTGACACGAAGTCCACGATGATGAAGCCGTCAGTGGTCCCGGTCATTTCCATGCCGCTCGTCCAGAACCCGCCGAGGCCGCTTCCGTCGCCGGGAAGGGAAGCCTGGAAAAGGACAGCGGCAACCGGCGACAGCAGCAGCGCCGCGCCACCCAGGACGAGGAGCGTCCGCGGGCGGCGGTTACGGAGCAGGATGATGATCGGGGACACCAGGGCGTAGCCCACCAGGATGTCGCCCTCCCACAGCAGCAGGTGGAGAAGGCCGATTCCCAGGAGGAGCAGGTTGCGCCACAGGCTCAGCAGCGCCGGTCGATGGGTCCGGGTAGCGGCCCGGTCGCAGAACAGGGCGATGCCCGCGCCGAAGAGCAGCGAGAAGAGGCCCATGAACTTCTGGTCGACGAAGACCTCGCCGAAGCCTCCGACCAGCCAGTCCAACCAGGTTTCCGAGCCACCGGCCGACAGGTTGAAGTAGGGCCCGGCGCCAAGGCCGAAGGAGACGGCGTTCATGACCAGGATGCCGAGAATGGCCACGCCCCTGATCAGGTCCAGGTAGGTATTGCGGGCGCCGGACCTGATCGGCCCGGCCCGGACGGTCTCGTCTCCCGAGTTCCTCATCGGATCAGGAAGGTAGCCGGGGAGGGCACGCTCATGGGGTGGGGCTTCCAGGAGTCACCGCGACCGCACATGTCTCGAGTCGATACAGATCTGAGAGGTACCGTCGTCGTTCCACGCCAGGTTCATCGAGCGCCTGACCGAGTTGGGGATCACCAGCGGCTGCGGTGATGGTTCGGAGTTCTGTCCCGACGGCCGCGTGACCAGCAGCCAAGTGGCGGTGTTCCTGGCGGGGGCCTACGAGTTGGCGGAGGGTCCGGATCCGGGCTTCGTTGATGTGCCCGTCGGGGTCTGGTACGCCGACCATGTTGCCCGGCTGGCCGCTTCCGGGATAACGCCCGGTTGTGGCGGTTCCCGGTTCTGCCCTCGAGACGCGGTGACCCGGGCGCAGATGGCCACGTTGCTCTACCGAGCCCAGAACGTGCGCGTACCACCTCCAACACTGAGTCCGGTGTTGGTGGGCGGGTTCGGTGATGTTCCTGCTGATGCGTACTACACCCAGCCGGTGGTCACGCTTTCGGGCCGTGGGGTGTTTGCCCGCACCGCGTGCGCTGCACAGAGTTTCTGCCCGGAGGCGCCGATGGATCGCAAGACGCTGGCAGTGTGGATGGTGCGGGTCCTCGACGGCGGTGATCCGTCTCCGGTGTCGGAGTCGAGGTTCAGCGATGTCAACCCGTCGGGGTTCCGCGCGCCGTTCATCGAGCGGCTGGCCGAGTTGGAAATCACCAGCGGTTGCGGTGATGGGGTGTTCTGCCCGAACGACACGGTGACCCGGGCGCAGGTGGCGGTGTTCCTGGCGGGGGCTTACCCGTTGCCCGAGGGACCGGATCCGGAATTCGCTGATGTTCCCGCCGGTGCTTGGTACGCCGACCAGGTCGCCCGCCTGAAGGCTTCCGGGATAACGGCCGGCTGTGGCGATGGTTCCCGGTTCTGCCCCGGCGACACGGTGACCGGGCCCAGATGGCGACATTCCTCTACCGAGCCGAAACCCGCCCCACCCCATCCTGATTTCTAGTCTCTAGTCCTATACTAACCACTAAAAACTAATCACGATCATCTAGCCACTACAAGTACGGGTACACACGCACCGATTTCAGAGTGGTCCTGGGCGTCGTGCTGGGGGATGCGTTTTTTGTGTACCGCCTCCGCCAGCCGGAGAGTGGCCCGACTAGCCTCACCCCTGTGTGTTAACTCAGGGAGAGGAGACACGGTGACTGTGAAGCGGGTGTCTATTGCCATCGGTGTGGTGGCCGTTGTGTTGGGGATTGTGTTCGCAGTGAACAACGAAGACGGGCTCATGCTCCTGATGGTCGGGGTAGCGTTGGTTGGGTTCGGCGTGGGCGGCTGGAGCAGCAACAACGACTAGCCCTGGTGGTGTCCAATAGTGACACCCCTATTCGGGATCGGAACTATCCATCCCTTGGGCAGCCCCAACGCGAAGGTGTCACCCCGGCGCGCGCAGGCTTTCCATGATGCGGGCGACCGCGAGCATTTCCGCCCTGTCGTCTTCGTCGGCGTCGAGCCGGGCCGCATCCGAGGCCAAGGCCTGTTCGCCCCGGCGGCGGGCAGCCGTCTCCACCAGGGCCAGGCGGATGGCCTCGGAACGGGTCATGTGAACGGAGCGACGACAACCAGCAACTAACTCAGATGTAGCCGTGGCGCTCGAGGCCGGCGAGCGGCGACTCGCCCTCCCTCATCTCCGCCCGGACCATCTCCTCGGCGCCGACGATCTCCTCCGAACGGATCAGCACCTGCTCGGCGTCATCGCGGGGGATCACCAGGATGCCGTCGAACTCGGCCAGGATCACGTCACCCGGGTGGACGGTGACCTCGCCGATAGTGACCGGCACCTGGGAGGCGACCATCTCCCAGCGGCCGATGGCGTTGAGCGGCGACAGGTCTCGGTAGAACACCTGGAACCCGATGTCCCGGATCCCCTCGATGTCCCGCAGGTTGCCGTCCAGGATGGCGCCCACGCAGCCGTGCTGCCGCGCCGAGTTGCAGCACAGCTCGCCCAGGTGCCCCACGTGCGTGTCCGGGCTGACCGACACCAGCACGCTGTCGGGGGTGAGGTTCTCGAACACCTGCAGGTAGGAGGTGATCCGCTCGATGCCGGGCTCGCGCCCGATGCGCGGCTCGATGGGCGCTCCCTGGACCGTATGCGCCAGCCCGGCGATGCGTTGCTCGGGGAAGAGCGGCCGCAGGTAGCTGGGCAGGACCTGTTCAGGAAGCCCCATCCAGTAGAGGGCATCGCAAACGGCCGGCACGTACAGCCGGCGGAAGCGGGCGCAGAGTTCGGCAGGCGGAATGCTCATTGTGACCCTCCCAGGTATCGGAGCGCGGCCAGGGCGTAGATTTGAGCCGCCTGCGCCACGCTATCGGCGGACAGGTACTCGTTGGGACTGTGGGCGCGGGGCAGCATTCCCGGCCCGAAGGCCGCCACGCAGGGGATCCCCGCGGTCAGCTGGAAATGGGGCGCGTCGGTGGCGCCGGGAAAGGCGTCGAGGCGCGGCTCGTGGCCCAGCACCCGGGCCGTGGTCTCCTGGAGGATCGGCACGAGCGGCTGGTCCGGAGGAATCTCGGTGGCGGGAACCATCAGCTCCCACACCAGTTCCGCCGCCAGGTCGGGTTGCTCGGTCATGGCGGCGGTGAGGAAGCGGTTGATGTCGTCGATCAGCTGCTGCTCTCCCATACCGGGCAGGGTGCGGATGTCGCAGGCGAACTCGGCATTGCCGGGATATACCCCGTAGAACACGCCGGCCTCGGCCATCACGCCGACATTGACGGTCGGTCCGGTGGGGCAGAGCGGGTGGGGCCCGTAGGTCAGGTAGCTCTCCAGGTCACGGTCCATCCGGTCGATCAGCCGGGCCATCTGGACGGTGGCGTTGATCCCTTCGATACGGTCCGAGATGGAGGAGTGCATCTGGGTGCCGGTGATCCTCACCTTGAAGAGGGCCGCGCCCCTCGACACCAGGTGGATCGACTCCCACTCCCGCTCGATGCCGCTGGGCTCCCCGATGAGCGCCACGTCGGCTTCCAGCAGGCCGTTGTCCGCCATCCATTTGGAGCCGAGCAGCGATCCCGCCTCCTCGTCCGCGGTGAACACCGCCACCAGGTCTCCGGCAAGCGGGCCGACCGACTCGATCCCGCCCAGCGTGTAGACCATGGCGGCCACGGCGGCCTTCATGTCGCCTGACCCGAGCCCCACTAGGTTGCCGTTCTCCAGGACCGGATCCCACGGGTCGGTCTTCCACGCCGTGAGGTCTCCGGCCGGCTTGGTGTCCAGGTGCCCGGAGAGCACCAGCGTGGGACCGCCG
The DNA here is from genome assembly GCA_028820935.1 of bacterium. Classification (NCBI taxonomy): domain Bacteria; species bacterium. The sequence continues at coordinate 130,362 of JAPPHZ010000036.1, forward strand.
CCCGTTCCGGGAATCCGGACTATGAGGTTGGGCCGCTCGGGGGTCGCACCCACCCGCTCCACATCGGTGACCCCCAGATCGGCCAACCGCGAGGTGACCAGGTCGGCCACGGCCCTCTCGTCACCGGGCGGGTTGGGCGACGGGGTCCGGATCAGCTCCCTGGCGAACTCGAGCACCTCGTCCCGGCGGTCTCGTACGTACGAGTCGAGGCGGTCCTCGGTCCTGGCGCCGGTCATGCGGGTGCCAGCGTCCTCTCTCTACATGCCACGGCCAGCCTTCGGAGACCCTCGGTGATCCGGTCCTCATCGGCGGCCAGCGAGATGCGGACGTAGCCCTCGCCGCCCGGTCCGAACACCGATCCCGGCGCCACGCTGACTCCGTGGCGGTCGAGCAGATCGAGGGCGAACCGGAACATCGACCGCCCGTGCGTGTCGACCTTGACCAGCATGTAGATGGTGCCGGCGGGCGCCACCAACTCCAGCCCGGCCTCGGTGGCGGTGCGAACTGCAGCCGTGCGGCGTCTCCGGTAGGCATCGAGCATGGCCCGGATCGGCTCTCTGGGTCCGAGCAGGGCCGCCTCGGCCGCCTTCTGCGAGATGGTGCTCGGGCACGACAGCTGGGGCTCCTGGAGCTTGCGGAGCAGGTCGGCCACCGGGGGCGGCGCCACCGCGTAGCCCACCCGCCAGCCGGTCATGGCGTACACCTTCGAGAAGCTGTAGACGCTGATCACCCGGTCCTCCTCGTCGTAACGGGCGGCCGCGGTGTGGAAGGCCGTGGTGTCCAGCACCAACTCGTCGTAGACCTCGTCCGACAGCAACCACAGATCGTGGCGGTTGCATAGCTCGACGAGCTCCCGCATCAGGTCGGCGGGGAATACCGACCCGGTGGGGTTGGACGGCGTGTTGACGAAGAGCATGGTGGTCCGGTCCGAGATCAGGGCCCCGAGCCGTTCCGGGTCGGGCAGGAAGCCGTTGGAAGCCTCCAGGTGATAGAACACGGGCGTTCCTCCCAGGAGGCGCACCATGCCGTCCATGTTGGGGAACCCGGGCGTGGGCAGGAGCACCTCGTCACCGGGGTTGAGCAGGGCGAAGTAGGTGGAGAAGAGGGCGTTCATCCCGCCGGGGGTGACCACGATCCGGTCCGGAGGGGCGGCGAACCCGTCCACCTCCTCCACCTTGGCGGACAGCAGTTCCCGCAGGCTGTCCAGCCCGCCGTTGGGCCCGTAGCCGGTCCAGCCCGCCCGGGCTGTCGCGTGGGCACCGGCCACGATGTGCTCGGGAGTGGGAAAGCTGGGCTCACCCACCTCGAGGCGGATGGTGTCGGGACGGGTCGCGGCCCGGTCGAACAGGACCCGGATCTCGGACCGGGCCAGCGAGACGGCCTGGTCGGCCAGGCGCCTCACCGGGCGCCGGCCTCCCGCTGCCGGGCCTTCTCCTCGAGGTCGGGACGCTGACCCGCATCGAAGTAACGGAGCGCCCAGTCGGCCCCCTGCCAGGTGGTCAGCTTGCCGTCACGGGGCACCAGGCGCACCAGGTAACGATCCCAGTCCCACGACGCCTTCAGCTGCTCCGGTCCCGAGGGCCCCGTGTAACGGGTCGCCATCTCATCAGCCACCGGTACCCACTTCGATCCCTCGCCCTTGGCCGGGCCCTCCACGATCTCGGCGGTGCACTGGGCCAGCACCTTGCGGATCCGCGGGTGGGCGGTCTCCTCGATACAGACGGCGCATTGCGGGTTCCGCTCCAGGTCATGCACCCAGCCGGAGCGCTTGCGGCCCACCACGTAGAAGGCCTCGCCGTCCCACTGGTACCAGAGCGGCACCACCATCGGCCAGCCGTCCTCCTTGAGGAAGGCCAGCTTGAGCAGCCACGTGCTGTCCGGGCTTCCGAGGAACTCCTCGATGTGGCTCTGCGGCATCCCGCCGGCGTCGGAGCCCTCCTCGTAGTAGGTGTCCTGCCTGAACTCGCTCTCGCTCATGCTCGCCTCCGCCCTTCCGGGACCAGCCGGACCCGTTGCCGGTTGGGCCGGTTGCTTCGTCCGTCTCTCTCGCGCAGAATGCTACCGAAGCGGGTTGGCCCGCCCCGAATGTCCATCGGCGAGGAACACAATGACCACCACCCCCCTGATCGAGCAGATGCCGGGACTCGGCGTCACCGTCCAGCGTGACGCGGAAGCCACCATGAGGGACGGGACCGTGCTGCGGGCCGACGTCTACCGTCCCGAGACACAGGCCGACCTGCCCGTGCTGCTCATCCGCTCCATCTACGACAAGCGGTCGGGCGTTCCCACCTTCGGCAGCGCTCACCCGGCCTGGTTCGCCGCCCAGGGGTATGTGGTGGTGGTTCAGGACTGCCGGGGCCGGTACGCGTCCGAAGGCGACTTCTATCCCTACCTCCACGAGATGGAAGACGGCTACGACTCGGTGGAGTGGGCGGCCCGGCTGGCCGGATCCAATGGCCGGGTCGGGATGATGGGGTTCTCCTATGTCGGGGCCACCCAGCTCCTGGCGGCGGTGACCGCGCCACCCTCCCTTGCCTCCATCACGCCGGCCTTCACCGCCTCGCAGTACTACGACGGGTGGACCTATAACGGCGGGGCACTCTCGCTGGCCTTCATCGGCTACTGGGCGACGCTCCTGGGGTTGGAGACGGCGCAGCGGGCCGGCGACCTCGAGGGCCACATCGGCCTGGCCGCCGCCCTGGGCGCGGCCCCCAACTGGTACCACTCCCTCCCCGTGGCCGGCTACCCGCCGCTCCAGACCCCGCACGTGCCCTACTTCAACGACTGGGCGGAGCATTGCTCCTACGACGACTACTGGAAGCGGTGGAGCATCGACGAGGACTACAGCCGGATCAGGGTGCCGGCCCTGCATGTGGCCGGTTGGTACGACGTGTTCCTCGGCGGCACGGTCAAGAACTTCGTGGGGCTCTCCGCTTCCGGCTACGACGACCGGACGCGTGACAACCAGAAGCTGGTGGTCGGACCCTGGGCGCACATGCCCTGGACGCCGGTCAGCCGGCTCGGCTCCGACGGTCCTTCGACCATGGAGATCGACTCCTGGCTGCTCCGGTGGTTCGACCAGACCCTCAAAGGTACGGAGACGGGGGTCATGGACAGCCGGGTGACCGCCTTCACCCTGGACGGGGGATGGCGGGACTTCGCCTCGTGGCCGCCCCCGGACGCGGTGGTGGAGGACTGGTTCATCCACTCCGACGGATGCGCCAACTCAAAGTTCGGGGACGGCACGCTCGACCGCACCGCGCCCGGTGACGAGCCGCCCGACATCTTCATCTACGAGCCGGGAGTGCCGGTTCCATCGATGGGGGGACACTCGTGCTGCTTCGACAGCATCACCCCGATGGGCCCGGCCGACCAGCACGAGGCGGAGGTGTCCCGGATGATCCTGGTGTACACGTCCGAGCCCCTGGCGGAGGACGTCGAGCTGGTCGGAGACGCGGAGGTAACCCTGTACGCCGCCACGACGGCCGTCGACACCGACTTCACCGCCCGGCTCTGCGTGGTGGACGAGGCCGGCCGCTCGGTCAACCTCCAGGAGGGGATCCTCCGGGCGCGTTACCGCGAGTCGCTGTCGGATCCCGAGCTGCTGACCCCGGGCCGGGTGTACGAGTTCAAGATCGAGTTGGGCCCGGTGGGGGCCCGCGTGGGCGCCGGGTCGCGCCTCCGCTTGAACATCTCCAGCTCCGACTTCCCCCAGTGGGACCGGAACCTGAACACGGGCGCCCAGCCGCTCACCGACGGACCGCTCGACTCGATCCCGGCCACCCAAACGGTGCTGCACAACCGTTCCCATCCCACCCGGGTCTCCATACCCGTCCTGAGAGCGTGAAGTGGCACCGCCTGCTCCCCATCGAGATCAAGGCGACCAAGCGCCCCCGTCTCTGTGACGCACGTCACCTCCGCACCTTCCGGGCTGAATACGGTGACCAAGCCCGGCCCGGTCTCCTCCTGCACGCCGGAACCGTCACCGAGTGGCTCACCCCGGACGTACTTTCCGCCCCGTGGTGGCGGATTGTCTGAGCGGCTCGAGGACACGACTCAACAGGGGGGTTGACACGCGCCGCCGCTCGACGTACAACACTTGCAGGCGCGCAGCACAGTTGCCGGAATAGCGAATGAGACAGCAGCATGGGCGAGACACATGTGCAGGTCCTGATCCGGAACCCCGCCGAGCCACAACGGACCTGGGAAGGCCCCTTCCTGGTCGGCACGGGCGCCAACGACTGTCACGTGCCGAGGCGCTACCTGGAGGCTATCGGCCTTAAGCCCAAGGGGGAGCGGGTCTACCAGTTGGCCGACGGCAGCGTGGTGACCGTCGATACCACCATCGGGGAGGTGGAATTCATGGGAGAGTTCATCGGTAGCCTCATCGCGTTCGGGGAGGACGGAACCGAGCCCCTCCTGGGAACAATCGCTCTTCAGGCCGCGGGGATCGAAGTTGACCTGCGGACCGAGTCACTGAGGAAGAGCCGCCGCCGCTTCCGGCTCTGACATGAAGCGTACGACCGTCTATTTCCCTGCCGATCTGAAGCAACGGCTGGAAGAGGTAGCGGAACGAGAGTCCCGCAGCGAGGCCTCCATCGTGCGTGAGGCTGTTCAGGCGGCGCTCGACGCTCGCGACGCTTTGATCCCGAAGTTGCCTCTGTTCGATGGATGGGGGGATCCCACCCTCGCCGACTGGGTGGACGAACTGCTGGCGGGTAGCGGCTTCGGTAGATGACGTTGACACCACCAGACCTCTGATGGGGATCTGGCCGGGCTGCCGGGTCAGCCGGCGGCGAGGTTCAGAGCGGTTTGGGCGAGGATCTCGGCCGCTAGTGCTGTTTCCTCGATGCCCACCCATTCCTCGTCGGAGTGGGCCTGGTCGATGCTGCCGGGTCCGAACACCACGCAGCTGATCCCGGCCGGGGCGAGCGCGGAGGCGTCCGTGCCGAACGTGACGCCGATCGGATCGGCCTCCCGGCCCGTGGCCGCCTCCCGGGCCCCCTTCAAGGCCTGGACCACCGGGTCGGTAACGGGGGTGTCGAGGGGAGCGGTCATCAGGAAGGGGTCCCGGCGCTCTAAGGGGACATCGAGGCCGGCCAGCAGCTCGTCAAACTCCTCGAGCAACTCCTCGTGGTTCTCGCCGGGGATCACCCGCCGGTCGAGGCCGATGACGCACTCCGCCGGCACCACGTTGAAGCCGGAGCCTCCCCTGATGGTCGTGACGGCCAGCGTAGGCGGACCCGCCAGCGGGTGTCCCACCGGGTCGAGGGCGGCCAGGTAGTCGGTCTGGAGGGCGTCCAGAACCCGTCCCATCGCGTAGATGGCGTTACGTCCCAGGTGGGGCTTGGAGGAGTGTGACGGGATGCCGGTGGTGGCGATCTCGATGCGCAGCACGCCCTTGTGGGCGGTGGCGATCTCCAGGCTGGTGGGTTCGCCGAGCACCGCCATGTCGACCTCCGGGTGGGCGGCCGCCAGCTCCTCCGCCCCCGTTCCGCCGACCTCCTCGTCGATGCCCCCCACCAGCATGACGGTGGCCCGCTCGGCCGGGTCCACCGACCCCAGCAGCCGGAGGGCCTCGACCATCGCCACCAGCGACCCCTTGGTGTCGCAGGCGCCCCGCCCGAACACGTTGCCGCCGGTGGACAGGGCATGGGCGGTGGCCTTACCGGAGAGGCCCACCGTGTCGAGGTGGGCGTGGAACATGACGACCGGAGAGCCCTCCCGTCCCGGCAGGGTGGCGACGACGTTGTCGCGCCCTCCCGGGTGGACCGGTTCGCGCACGGGATCGAAGCCCCAGTCCCTGAGGTCGGAGAAGAGCAGGCTCGCCAGGTCGGCCTCGCCGGCGCCCCCGTCGATGGCGGGGTTGACGGAGTGGGTACTTACGTAGCGGACCAGCAATCGCTCGACCCTGGCGCGGTCGGCCTGGCCTTGGAACTCGGACGGCACGGGAGCAACGATACCGAACCGGACTCGCCCACCTACAATTCTCGGACCGCAACTGTGGTGGCGACGGGGAGGCCGGCAAGTGTGCACCACCGGGTTCTTCAGGCTCGGACCTGACGACTACCTGCTGTTCAAGAACAAGGACTTCGGCAGGGAGAGTTTCGACGACCGCCTGGTGCTCGAACCGGACGTGTTCGGCGTGGAGGGTGTCACCACCTGGGCGGGAACCGATCCCGACCTGGACCGGTTCTCGGGCTTCTCGATCGGCGCCAACTCCTCCGGCCTGCTCGTGTGCGACTCCAACGTCCGCACCCTCGATGACCACGCCAACTACGACGACCTGGTCGAGATCGCCCTGCGCGAGGGCACGGATGTTCCGTCGGGCGTGGCCGCGGTGGAGCGAGCGGTGGCCGCCCGCCCCTACCTGTGGGCCAACCTGGTGCTGATCGACCGTCACGGCCAGGCTGCTATCGAGGTACGGAGCCGGCAGACAGCCGTGCTCTGGCCGGACAGGCCCACCGCCCGCTCCAACCACCACACCGAACTCGGGGTCCACCCCGAGAACGATGACCGGTTGACCACGCTCGACCGGATCGGCTCCGCGCAGGGCCGCCTCGACCGGGCCGCGTCCCTGGACGACATCCTCGAGTTGCTCGGGAGCCACGACCAGGGCGACACGGGCGTGTGCAACCATCTGGGCTACAGCACCGTCTACAGCTACATCCTCCGCCACCGGGCGGGGACGACCACGCTGCTGGTCGGCCGGGGAAGGCCTTGCGAGGCGTCCCCGCCCCTGGAACTGGAGCTTCCATTCGGCCCGGCCTGGTCGCCCGACGCCCTCGAGGGCTTCCTGGCCGCCTACCCCTCCGATCGGGTCTCGGTCGCCTCACAGGCTCCATAGCGGCAGGTCGGATACGGCCTCCTTCAGACCTCTCCGGCGCTCGTCCACGTCGGGCAGGGCGCCGGCCACCCGGTTCCAGAACTCGGGCGGGTGGCCCTTGACCTGGAGGTGGGCGAGCTCGTGCACCACCACGTAGTCGATGAGCCTCGGCTCCAGCATGACGATCCGCCAGTTGAACCGGAGGGTGCCGTCACGGGCACAGCTGGCCCAGCGGCTCTTCTGGTCGCGGATCAAGACCCTCGACTTCGGGCCATGGCCGAGGAGCGGCCACCATGCGTCGACCGTGGCCGGGATCCGCTCCCAGGCCCGGGCGTTGTACCAGGCCACGAACGTATGGCCGACGCTCAGGAGCCGGGAATCCTCGTCCGGCCCGGGTGGCACGGTCACCGTGAACCGGCTCCCGTCGAAGTCCACCACCGGTCCCGGCAGGTCCCCGGTCTCGTAGGAGAGCGGCACGGCCCGGCCCAGGTAGGGCATGATCTGGCCCTCTCGCAGGCCGGGCAGGCAGGCTCGTTCCAGATCCGCCAGGTGCCCGAGAATCCAGGGCGCCTTGGCCTCGACGAACCGCTTGAGCTCGGCCACCGGTGCGGCTCTCGGGGCGTACACCCGCACGCCGACGGGCGTCACGGCCACCTCGACCGTCCTGGTCCGGCGGTCGCTCCGGCGTACCTCGAACTCGATGGTGGAATCTCCGTGGGTGATGGAGCAGTATTCGCGCGCCATCTCGGTCTCCTTTCGCTTCCCGGCCGCCGTTGCCGAGGGCCGGTTCCCAAACTGATGTCGGGGTCGGGCCTTCCGATCCCTCCCCATCAGTTACCGCGATATGGCAGGCTTTTCCAGACCCTTACCGGCTGCTGTTGACCATGAGATAAGACGTAACAAATGATTATTAACTAGCAACTAGCAACTAGCAACTAGCAACTAGCAACTAGCAACTAGAAACTGACCCGGCCCTCAGCAAGCAGTCGGCGGAAGGCATCGACCGTTCCTGCGATCCCCTCCGGCAGAGTGCGCTGGGGAATGTCGATGGCCTGCTCGAGGCCGGCTCCGTCGATGATCGAGGGAAGCGGGAAGGGCGCGTCGTCGTAGGTGGTCTCGATGCCGGGAGCGGCCGCATCGATCGCCGCCGCCACCTCCGAGATGTGAGCCACCGGGCCGCCCACGTTGTGGACCAGGGCCCGGCCGGCCTCGAGGCGGGCGGCGGCGATGAAGATACGGGCCATGTCCTGGGCGTGGTGGTAGGTGACCGTTCCGCCGTGGGTGATGTGGGCTGAGACTCCGGCCGCCGCCGACAGCATCGCCACCGTGGCCGCCGAGGTAAGGCCCTGATCACGTCCCGGCCCGTAGATGACGGAGGGTCGAAGACCCACCGAGCCGACTCCCCAGTCGGTGCTGTAGATGCGGGCGGTCCACTCATTGGCCTGCTTGTAGGCGCCGTAGAGGGTGGTAGGGGCGGCGGGCGAATCGTCGTACACCACCCCGCCCTCGTACATCTCGGCGGGGCCGAACACCCCGATCGAGCTTGCATAGGTGACACCCCGGACCCGGCCGTCGGACCGGCGGGCCGCCTCCAGGACGTTCAAGGTGCCGGTGACGTTGACGCGTGAGCCGTTGACCGGATCGGCCGCACAGAACGGGACCTGGAGGGCAGCGAGGTGGACCACGTGGGTGATCCGGTTGTCCGCGATCACCGCCTCGACCGCCTCGCTGTCGCGAATGTCCCCCCGGCGGAACCGGACGGCCGAGAGCTCGTCCTCGTCCAGAAGGAGCCGCAGGCGATGGGGAGTATCGCTTATGTCGAAAGTGACCACCGGAGTTCCTTCCCTGACCAGCTCATGAACCGCCCAGGCGCCGATGCAACCGGCTGATCCTGTCACCAGGAACCGTTCCATTTTTCCGCCTTTACCAATGGATGTGAATTTGGTTGTACGCCGTAGCGAGCAACAGGATAAGATAACCGGCTAAGCGTCAGTGGCGCGAGCGAAGGAGGATATTGCTTATGGGTAATTCTTGGATGGGTCCGGAAGTGACCGAACTTACCGAGCAGTACATGGCCCGCAAGATCGGGCGGCGCCAATTCATGAAGCGCATGGGTGTCGCCGGAGTCGGGGTGGCAGCCGCGGCGTCGATACTCGCAGCCTGTGGCGAGGACGAGCCCGCCGAGACAACTGCCGCCCCCACTACCGCGGCTCCGACCACGACAGAAGCGGTGATAACGGGCCCGGTTGCCGGCGGTACGTTGCGGGAGGGTTACAACCGGGACGTCTCCAAGCACGATCCGGCCACCACCAACTGGTACGACCCGGCCTTCTTCGCCATCTACGAGGCGATCCTGTCGAACGATCCGAGCGGTGCCACCGTGCCCCAGTTCGCATCGGGATTCTCCGCTGCGGATGATGGCCTCGAGTACCGGTTCACGATTCCGGAGGGCAAGCTGTCGCACTCCGGCGGGACGATCAACGCCGAGATGGTGGCCGAGTTCTACCGGTCCATCCAGACGTACAGCTTCATCGCGGGTCTGGCGGCGCCGGTCGACACCTACGAGGCGGACGGCAATGACGTCGTCATGAAGATGAAGAACCCCTGGGTGGGGGCCCTCGGCCCGCACAAGACCGGGTACTGGCGGATCGTCAACATCAACACCTGGAAGGAGCACTCGCTCACGGCCGATGGCGAGCTCAACGCCGCCTCGACCTACGGCACCGAGCTGGCTGACGGCACCGGTCCCTTCACCCACGAGGAGTGGGTGCCGGGGAGCCATGTGCTGGTACGGCGCTGGGACGACTATCCCGGTTCCCAGACCCCGTTCTTCGAGAACAAGGGTCCGGCCCATCTGGACGCCATCCGGTGGACGGTCATCACCGAGGCCGGCCAGCGGGCCACCCAGCTCGAGAACGGCGATATCGACACGTTGATCAACCCGGCCCACCAGGACATCGGGCGCCTCGAGTCCAACTCGGACCTGACGGTGATCCGGCATCCCGAGTGGTCGGGATATCACCTGGCGATGAACCGTGACTATCCCGAGTACTTCGGTGACCGGCTGACCCGCCAGGGCCTGTCCCACGCGTTGGATCGGGAGGGCATGGTCCAGGCCATCCTGTTCGGCAACGGCGCCGCAACCTACGGCCCGTTCCCGACCACCGACCGGAACTACGAGTCGGCGGTCGAGCAGTTCAACCAGTTCGACCTCGATCTGGCCAACCAGAAGCTGGACCGGGCCGGATGGACCATGGGCAGCGACGGTGTTCGGGAGCGCGAAGGCGTCAGGTTCGAGTTCCGCTACCTCGTCGAGGACGAGACGGTGCAGAAGTCGGTGGCCGAGGCCGTTCAGGCCCAGTTCGCCAACGTCGGGGTTCAAGCGAATCTGGACGTGGTGGACCGGGCGCTCGCCTTCGAGCAGCAGAGCGGCCCGGGCCGGGACTCGGTGGAGATGTCGCTCTTCTTCTGGCTGTGGCCGATCCCGCTCGACGTGCTGATCCTCTTCGGCGGATCGCAGTTCATCCCCGTGCCGAACTTCTCGCACGCCGTGGAGCCGCGGGTCGACGATGCCATCGCCAGCTGGCAGAACTCTGCCACAGAGTCGCAGGCGCAGGCGGCGGCTTCCCAGTTCCAGCTCGCCTGGGCGGAGGAGCTTCCGTACATCCCGCTGATGAACCAGAACGCCACGTTCGTACACAACAACAAGGTGCACGGATGGCAGCCCTTCGTGTGGAACCTCTACCCGTACTACAACGACACCTGGATCGAGGCCTAAGGTTCCGGACGAACCTTGCCGGTATTCGGATCGAGAGAGGGGGGGGCGCCCCCGCGGCCCCCGCCCGAAAAATGGGGTGGGGGGTGGGGGGGGGGTTTGACCCCCCCCCCAACAAATGGTGTGTGTGGGGGGGGTGGGTGGTGTCCGTGTTTACTGCGGGGGTCTCTTTGGTGGGTGCGGTTTTTTCTCCCTCGGGGGGGCGGGTTTGGTGTGTGTTTTTTCGCGGGCGGGCCGGCGCGCCCACCACTACGGTACGATGAACTAGGTGAGCG
>JAPPHZ010000037.1 GCA_028820935.1 bacterium
CCAACAACAGAGGCGACGCGGAACCCCCTCTTACACCACATCCCTGGACGTGACCGGGGGAAACAGGGACGGGGACGTATGTCCCGATGGGTGGGGGACACATGTCCCGACCAGAGCTGTCAACTGTGGTTGAAAGGCGTAGCCAAGTTTTCATTAAAATGAGGACACACGTCCCCATGGGTGGGGACATACGTCCCGGTAGAGGGTGAAGTGGCCTGTTAAGGCCGGTTACGCAACAGGTTCGAGATCGACGACTGGGAGCGGCCTACCAGTCTGGCGATCTCAGCCTGGCTGAATCGGTCAATGCGGTAGAGAGCAACCACTGCTTGACGGTAGGACACCCGTGCCCGGGCCCACTCTGTCTCGGCGGCCTCAAGCCGTTCGGCGGCGTCGACCGCGGCAAGCATGCGGAAGGTTTCGGCACTCTGCCGCGCCCGGTCCTCATCGCTGCTCTCACTCATCTACCACCCCCCTGATAGCCGGAGCTTACCAGCCCCCTAATAGGGGGTTCAGCATTTCAATGAAAACTTGACTACGCCCCTCAACCACAGCCGACACCCCTGCAGGGACATATGTCCCACACCCCAGGGACAAACGTCCCCATCCCCGTCCCCGTCCCCCCGGTTCCCGTTCCGTCCAGGTTCTGTCCATCTGCCCGATCGTTTCCAGCTCCTCCCGGCCAGGCATCCACACGTCCTCTCGTCGCTGTCCTCTCCTACTCGCACTCCTGCGTCGTCCTTCTCGGGGGGATTGCCGAAGAAACCCCTGGTGTCGGTGCCCTTGGGCGCTGCCGTCGCCAGCCTCTCCACCCCCGGCGGCGCTAGCAAGAGCTCCTGTCCCATCGAGCTGCCAGCAACCCCCCAGATCAGAAGGATGCGCGACCGGAAGCGCGACCGCTGGGGGGTGGAAGCGCGACCGGTCGCGCATGAGCGCGACCCCTGGGGGGTGGATCCGCGACCGGGTTGGGGGTCATCTTGGGTATGTTCGGTAACGACAACACGGCCCAGTGCCGATCCCATGCGGGTGGGGGGCGACACCGGCGGGCAATGAGCAGGAGAAGGGAGAGGCGGATGGGGAACCAGACCCACACCCGGCCAGCTGGGTGTCAGCTATCGGCGGGGGCGATGCCGCCTCCGGGGAGTGGGCGGGTTGGTGAGACTGCCCGAAGCCATCGAGATCGCCGGGGGTGGAGTGAGCCAGGACCTGGTGTCGGGAGCGGGACGGGTCGTTCTCTCCACCGATCCGTGTCGGCGGTGAACACACCCGAGCGGTAGGCTGGCCGTATCAGGGCATCTACGACGGGGGCGTTCGGGGCGAGCCGGGGTCGGTGGCTGGCCGGTCAAGGTGGGGGTGTCCCTGTCTTGTTGCCAACCCGTGTGGGGTGGTTTCTCGGCTTCGCGGGTTGGTAAGGGGTTTGGGTCTTGAGCATGGCCAGGATGATGTTGCAGCGGCGGCGACCGACGCAGATGACGGCGGCGTTGTGTTCTTTGCCTTGGGCGCGTTTGCGTAGGTAGTAGGCAACGAACGCTGCGATGAACATGGCGTTCTTGAGACGGTGGTCGCCGCCTTGGAGTTGCCCCCGCTTTTTCGGATACTTATGGCTTCGGCAACGAGACCACCACGATCACCACCCGCCTTGCCACTCGAGCCCAGCCCTGACCCCCGATACCGGAGGTCCGTGCGGGTATTGCCATCATTTTGGAGCTAGGAAGCAGGCTCGGCGCCCGCTAATCTCGTCGAGCGCGGTGCCCTCAAAGACCTGCGTGGTTCAGGGTCGGACTTCGATGAATCCGGCCGCGGCGAAGTCGTTGTCGAAGGCTAGGGCTTCGCGCAGCCGGCGGGCTCGCATCACTTCGAAGCTGGTGGCGTCCACGAAGGAGTAGGGCCGTTCGTCGTGACGGCGCAGCCATCGCCACGCCTTCGACTCCTCTTCGGCGGTGACGACGTGCACAGCCAGCTTGTCGGCTAATCCGAAGTTCTCTATCTCGTCGAGGTACCCGACCGCGGTGCGGTACCCGTCCCGGTAGCGAAGGAACGTCCAAGTCTCGCCAACCACCAGGTTCGTGGTGAGAAGCCGCTCTCGGTCGCCCACGCACGCAGCCAGGTCGAGCGCGTCACCGTGGCGGGCGTCTTGGGGCAACGCCCAAGCCACCCACCAACTCGTGTCGACAAACTTCACAAGCCGTAGACGACTTCGTCGATCTCGCCGGGCTTGACGCTGATCCCCTTGCTGCCGAAACCCGCTCGCTCCAACCACATGTCCTTGACCGGCTCAGGCTTTCGGGCCGGCAGGACAGCGGCCAGCCCCCGCCGGATCAACTCCGACTTGGAGATCCCCAGCCGCCTCGCCTCCGCGGCCGCCTCGGCGTCAAGCTCCTCGGGCATCGTGATCGTAACGGCCTTCATGACCCCAACTATACATAGCCTGGTTCGCGAAGTGACAGCCGTCGTGGCGGTCCAGCAGCGGGCCGGCGGTGCTGCCGTAGCCGATCTGCGAGAAACCATCGCGCCCGTTGTACTGGGGCGGCTCGTACACGATGGGTTCGCCCAGGTGGTGGGGGCTGCGGCTCCCGGTGTGGCACATCAGCCGGTCCCGGTCCGGGCGACCGGCCCCGATGTAGCCCGCCGAAGTGGCTGCGCGGCTCGCCCACCTGGCCCGCCACGTAGAAGTGGCTGCGCCCCATCGGGTCCACCGCCCGCCACTGGTAGGTCACCACCGCGCCGCCCTCCTCCAGCGTGATCGTGGGCAGCGGATCGTGCCGGGTGTAGTTGGCAGTCACCCAGCCCGTGCTGCACATGTGGCCCGACACCGTGCCCGCGCAGGTGCGGAACTGCACAAACGGCTCCGCCGCGCCCAGGTTCACGCCGATCTTCAGCGCCTCGGAATGGGTGCCCCAGCTGGTGGCCATAGCCGCCCAGTGGCGGCTGTCGTCGCCGATGCCCCAACCGCCGGGCAGCGTGTTCGTGCCGCTGAGATTGCGGTTGCTGTTGAGCGCCGCCACACAGTAGGTGGTGTCCGCCGCCAGTGCGAAGCCCGGCCCGTCGCCCGCGTAGGCGAAGCGGTACGTGCGCTCCGTGCTCGACACCTGCATGGAGGGGTTCGTCAGGGTGGCGAGGGGCAGTCCCGCTCCTACTCCCGTATCCGGTCTGCCGCCGGAGTCGGCCAGGACCTGCACGCGCAGATGGTTGCCGGCATCGGAATCGCTGATGCGGGCGAACTCGATGTCGACGCTGCTCAGCACGTACTCGCCGCCGTCGCTGCCGGTCGTCGGTACGCTGATCGAAGTGTGTGCACCGTTCGCGGTGCGGTTCCTATGGCCGGATCGGCAGAGGCACGGGCTGCTGGGGGAGCATTCGGGGTGATCGACACGGGACGGAGCGGCGACGGTGGCTAAGGCTGTCCTCGACGGTGGGGTTGTTGCCGGGATCATTGAGGGCGACGGGCAACGCTGTTGACGATCATCGAGTCACCCAGTCTCGATCGGTGGATTTCGCTCGTATTGCCTTGCCCTGAATGGTGGTTACTGCGATGGATCGCTAACATCCCGGGACCGGGCGGCGGGTCTGACTCAACTGAGTTCCGGTGCGTGGCGCGCCTTTGTGGGGATCTGTCGGCCTGTTCCCCGGTCTGGGGGCTCGGCCTGTTCCCCGGTCTGGGGGCGGGGTTTTGGCTCGAAGAGAGGTCCTAGTATGAGCCCATCCTGTACCGAAGGGACTGCCAAAGTGGGTGACAGTCGAGAGGCTCGGGAGGCCCGATTTCACAGGCCTGTTGCGTCGTGAGGTGGGGAGCGTTCGCTGCTGCGGTCCTTGTCGCTGTGCTCGCTGTTCCGGCTGTCGCCGACCACCAGCCGATGCCGCACGAGTGGTACGACAACGCCGATTCCTATGACCTGATCGGCAACTACAACTATATGACGGCCCGCACCGTCGGTACCGACACCTGGGAAGTGTGGATATGCGATCCTGTAGGCCCGTCGTCGTTCTCATCGTTGAACCGTTTCGTGGGGTACACACCGAGGATGGTGGTTGATTGGCTGACGGAGAGATCGACCATCGGCGCCTACTTCAACTGGCTTTCCGACGGTAAGTACAAGCTCGGGTTCCGAATCGGTGGCAGTGTCACTCCGGATCTGTCCAAGCTGGCTTTTGCAGACTACGCCAACATTTGGGATCGGGGGGAAGCATGTGTAGAGGCGGTCAAAGAAGCTGCGGAAGGCAGCAGAGCGGATGGAGCGCTGGTTGTGGACACCACCCATGCCTTCCACAGCATCATCGGTACGGCTTGGATGGGAGCTACGTACTGCGAAGCGGGCGAGTGTGAGCCTTTTCCCCACCCCGATTCGGGTCGGTATGCGTTCGTAGGAGCAGGCGTATGGGCCGACTTGTACATCCATGAGATCGGCCATGCTCTGGGATGGCCACACTCGTTCTTCTATAACCCTGACGTGGAGGACCAAGACGAGTACAACAATCCGATGGACGTGATGAGCGGAAGTATCGGATGGGTAGGGACCATAGCCATCAACCGTTACGCGGCCGGATGGATCAACCCGGACGACGTGTACGTGTGGGAACTAGGCGACAAGAGCAAAACGCTCTGGCTCGACACCGTAGGCGTTACAGGCGGCTATCAGATGCTTGTACTCCGGGACGCCTACAGCACATGGTATTACACGTTCGGAGCAAGGGTGCAGGGTCGTTTCGATTCTCACCTACCGAAGGAGGGTGTGGAATGGTACACGGTTGACGAGTCTGTCGACACGGGCTGTGATTGGGATGGTTGGGATTGGTGTCCCGGTACAGGCCGGGCGGTTCACGCATGGGGCGAACCTAACAGCACTGACCATGTGCTGAGCGTTGACGAATCGGTGAGCTTGTCCCTCTGGAATGGGCAAGATTGGGTTGACGTTGAAGTGAGTGTGCTGCAACAGGATGAGGGTTCCTACAGGGTGCGTATCTCTGGTTAGGAGGGAGCAGTAAGAGGTTACAGGTACCGGCTCTACGCGGCTAACGGGGTTTGCGACCTCCCCCATAACCGGACCCCCACGCACCCGCCAAACTCCGGTCGTGCCGGTATGTCCTTCATCTAGGGGTGGGAGGCGAGTGTGGCATTGATGGCTTCCATCAGTTTCTCGAAGCGAGCGAGGGTCTCATCGGAGAGCTTGGGTAGCAGGCCCGTTCGGTTCTGCAGAAGGTAACGGGCTGGAGCATTGTGGTCGAAGGGGTTGGTGTTGCGCTCGATGCGTTTTACGATCCGGTCGTTGCCGACAATGTCGGCACTCTTGAGTTGCCTCCGAAGAGCCTTGTTGAACAGGAGTAGGTAGTCGTCGTCTGTGAAGAGATCTTCGATGTCGGCACCCTTCGCAGCTGCCGCTGACTCTGGAGTAATCAGCCGCTTGTCATCGAGCAGGCCGGCCTTCATCAGATTGCGGACTTTCTGGCTGCTCGCTTGTGCGCCGTCGACGAGGACGGAGACGTCAAGGGATGGACCGACCAGCGTGACAAAAGTCGGGATATTGCTAGCCCCCCCTGCTGGAAGGAGACGCCAGCGGTCGTCAAGGCCCGTTCGGTCGTGCGACTTAAGGTGGTCCGACATTACGAGCAGGTACGTGTAGTCCGACAGCCCCTCAACCACGAGATTGTCCGGTCCGACGAAGAGATTCTGCGCTATGTCGTACCCGAGCGCAGCCTGGAGTGGGAAAAGCGTGTCGGGGTCCTTCGACGCACTACCTGCGGTAGTAACCTTAGCTCCGGTGTCAGGTCCGGCATCTTCGACGACGCGAACCCTTCCGAGTCTTGCAGGGTCGACTAAGAAAGGTGAGTGGGTAGTAAACAACACCTGATGACGACCAGCCACACGTTCGTTGATGAACTGAAGGAAGTCGGCTTGGGCGCGGGCGTGGAGGTTTAGGCCCGGCTCGTCGAGGAGAACGATGACGTTCGAGTCTTCCTCGAACTCGGTGAAGGCCGCGATGAACGACACGAACCAGCGGAACCCGTTGGATCGAGCGTCCAAGCTATTCGTGAAATGGTGGCGAGTGTCCATCACGTCGAGCTTTAGTTCGCTGCGCACGACTTGCTGGCCATCGGGGCGTGACTCAACAGCCGTATTGATGTCGATATCCAACCGTAGGTACTGGTTCTGCCTCCAGTACTGAAGGACGTTCTGAGTAAGCTCAGCCCCCACGGCTTGCAGCTCCGCCTTGCGAGCGACGTAATCATCGGAAACGAGATCGTCGTCAGCGAACCCCATGCGTAGGAGGGCGAGAGCAGTCTGTTGTCGACTATCCAGAGCGGATGAGTCCTCTGATCGAAGGGCGTTGATGAGTGGCTCGGTGTCCGTCGTGCCGGGCAGCTCGGAGTACTCATCGAAGTAGAAGAACCGCGGCATACGGTCTCGAAGGAACTCACCCACGGCGCTTCGTGCAGAGGTGGCTTCGCCGTAGGTATCGGTCAGCCGCCTCAGTGCCTCAGCCTCTACGGCGGGGCTGCCGGACGAGTTTGCGCGCCCAGCGGTGGCCGTAAGCCGGTCTCTAAGTGGACCGATGTCCGTTGAACCCTCGACATGAAGCCCATCGAGCAAGTGCCGAATCGCAGCGACGGGTTCACAAGCAGGAGGGATGTGAGTCAGGCTCTCGGACCCATAGTCTCGATACGCAGAGAAGGTCTGATCAAGTAGAACGTCCTTGCCGAACTTGGCAGCAACATCCCTAACGTCATCCTCTGCGAGACGAAAGACAACCTCGATGGGCTTTGCCTCTTGATACTTTCCGCTTCGCTCGTGCTGCTTTTGCAACCATCGGGGATAGTCATGCCGGGGGAACTCTCGGTCTCGATCGCTGCTAGCAGGGTTCAAAGCATGGAGCGCGTGCAGGAGATTGGTCTTGCCCGACTCGTTCTTGCCAACGAGTACAGTTACCTTCTGATCAACGGCAATATCATTTGAATCCAACACATTGCGATAGTAGCCAACTCGAAACGATGAGAGTTCCATTTGATACTACCTCCTGGCGAGTCAAAGACAATAGCTCGGGGGACCTCCCGGAGAAGAGGCAGGCACCCTCCTGCAGTGGCGAACCCCACACCCCACCAACCTCCAGACTAGGCGAACAGGCCGGCAGCCGCCTTCGTACAGTCTGCGATCCTCGCCAGGACTTTGCAGATATCTTCACCAGCCCCGGAACGGCCCTTAACAACTTCCAGCAGCCGGCCCGTCTCCAAGTCGCAGAATCCCCACTGTCAAGGCCGGTTGAAAGTTGCGCGGTTTAGTGGGTGACCTCCTTTCGTTTGCCTCTGAGTCGGTAGCTCTGTCCTTTGAGGACGATGACCTCAGCATGGTGGACCAGGCGGTCGACCATGGCCGCGACGGCTACGGCATCGCCGAATATTTCTGCCTAGGCGGAGAAGTTCTTGTTGGACGTGACGATGAGCGATCGGCGTTCGTAGCGGGATGAGATGAGCGAGAAGAACAAGGAAGCGGCTTCGGGATCAAAGGGGATGTATCCAACTTCGTCGATGACGATGAGGGGGATGCGGGCGAGGCGGTCCAGTTCGTCGCTGAGCCGGCCTCTGCTCTTAGCTTCGGAGAGTCGGGTGACCCACTGTGTGGCGGTCGCGAACGCGAGTGGGTAACCGCGGCGGGCTGCTTGAACACCTAAGGCGATGGAGAGATGCGTTTTGCCTGTGCCCGGTGGGCCCAAGAAGATCACGTTGTGGGCTTTTGGGACGAAGTCGAGCTGGTGGAGATGCGCTATCTGAGCTTGGGATACTGATCGTTGGTGAGCGAAGTCGAACATTGTCGAAGGGTCTTTGTCTGGGGGAATCGGGCCGCGCGGATACGGTTTTGGCCTCCGTGTGTTTCACGGGCGGTGACCTCTTCAGAAAGGACCTTGACCAACAACTCGAGGGGATCCCATCCCTCAGCCCGGGCTGTCTTCGCCATGTCGGGGGCGACTTGGCGGATGCGGGGCATCTTCAGAGCCCTGGAGAGGAACGCCACTTCGGAGCTGAGACCACCCATCAGCAGGCCCCGATGAGAGCGTCGTAGCAGGCCAAGTCCACTTCGGGAATGTCCGCATCGGCAGCGACGAGTCGGGTGCGGGCCTAGCGGGCAAGGCGCAACAGGCGGGCATGGGCAGGATCCAAGACGACATCAGCAGGGACATAGCTCCGCCGATGGCGGGCGACCTGGCGGCCGTCGACATGGATCACCACCTCGCGATGCGAGACCCGCACCCCAACCCGCCGGCCGGCCAGACCTGGCGGTGTCGAGTAGTCAACATCGCCGATGCGGCAGAACCCGTCCCGACTCACCCGCACCTCGGCGCGACGGTCGGTATCCGGTAGCGGATCCGCCAGCGCATACAGGTGACTCTTCTCAGCTCTCCACGCGTCGGCCACCTTGGCGCCGACTCTTCGATGGTGACGCTCGAACGCCACCTCCCGGGCCCAGCGGTCATGCTGAGCTCAGATATCTCCGATCGAGTCGAACCTACGCAGCGGGAGGAACGACCCCTCCAGATAACCGATAGTCCGCTCGACCTGGCCCTTGGACTCCAGACGGCGGGGCAACAGCACAATCGGACGGACCCGCAACGCCCCCAACAAAGCAGCCACCGAGTCATGAACCCGCGCAGGGCGGGACTTAGAGCGTGCGCGGATAGCTTTGGAAATCCACCGGGTGGGGTGTTAGCTCGGGTTTGATATCGAGCGGCAATAGACACCCCCAACCGGTGGAGGAATGATTATGCGCGCGCTCGATCCCGAAGTCACAAACGCGGTGTGGGAATCCGTGAAGGCTCTGGTGCCCCGGCGGGAGGTGGACCATCCGATGGGTGGTCACCGTCCCCGTATTTCGGATCGGGTCTGTTTTGAGGGGATCCTGGTGCGGTTGGTGACGGGCTGTTCGTGGGTGACGGCGGAACATCTGCTGGGCGGGGTGGTGTCGGACACCACATTGCGGGCCCGCCGCGACGAGTGGACAGATGCGGGCGTGTTCGACGCTGTGGTATCCGAATCGTTGGCGGGCTATGACCGCATCATGGGGTTGGACCTTTCCGAGGTTTCGGTTGACGGCAGCCAGCACAAGGCACCCACCGGTGGGCAAGGAACCGGAAACGAATCCCCTGCGACAGGGCCAAATCAGGCTGGAAATGGTCCCTAGCCACAGACGCCAACGGCATCCCTGTCGGTTGGGCCACCGCCGGCGCCAACCGTCACGACAGCATCCTGTTCGAACCCACCCTCAAAGATATCGCCAACCGAGGTCTCCTAGCCGACATCGAGACCCTCCACCTAGACCGAGGCTACGACAGAAAAGCCATCCGGGCTCTCTGCGAAACCGCGGGCATCACCGACATCATCTGCGCCCGGAAACAACCCCGGGGCCAAGGCAACCACACCAAACTATCCACACCCCTCGGCATGCGCTGGACCGTCGAACGAACCAACTCATGGCTCACGAACTACGGGCAACTCCGCCGCAACACAGACCACTACCCCCACCACCGGCTAGCCCAACTCGCCCTATGTTGGCGATCAGCGAAATTCACTCATACTGGATTGCCCTGTTTGGTGGGGGCCGCTGCGATGATCGGGGCGGCCCCCCGGTCCGGGGGGCGGGTCTGACCCAAGTGAAATTCGGCGCGTTTGTTGCCTTGCTGGGGATCTGTCGGCCTGTCCCCCCGGTCTGGGGGCGGGTTCTGGCTTCGAGGCGGATGTGACCTGGTAGGAGCCTTGTGGAAGGTCCGCACCTTGAGTGTTACGAGGAGTCCTCGGGCGGCGTAGTTTTGGTAGTTGGTGAAGCCGTGAGCGACGCGTCGTAGGACCTGGAGGAGGTTGTTGATCCCTTCGAGGGGTCCGTTCGTGGCTCGCCGGCCGGGGTGGTAGGCCAAGATTTCTTGGCCCCAGGTAATGATCTTGTCCACCACGTCGTGGTATTCGGGGATCTGGCCTGTGTCGTAGAGATCAGCGAACCGTGCCAGAGCCTCGTTGGCCTGCTCCAGGTCGTCGGCTTCGTAGAGCCCGTAGAGCTCTTGGAGAGCGTCCCACGCGACTTTCAGTCGGGGATGGGCTGCGAACAGCCGGCCCAGATGCTCCTGGTGCGCCTGGGTGAGGTTGTCGGCTCGGCGCAAGAGCGTGTATCGGGCCCTGAACAGGCTCGGCTCATAGGCGGGTGGTTTCTGGTCGGGATCGCGGCGTTGGAGCTCTCTTCGCACCAGGGTGAGCCCTTCGGTGAACCACCGCACTACGTGGAAGCGGTCCAGCACATGGCGGGCACCGGGCAGATACTCGGCGATGGCTGCCTGATACGGGCGGGAACCATCGGATACTACGATCTCCACCCCCCGACACCAGTCCCGTCCCTGATCGCGGAAGAAGCGGGTCAGAGACCCCTTCCCACGTCCTGGGATCATCGCCAACACCTCGCCGGAATCGCCGCAGGCGACCACGGTCACATAACGATGCCGGCGGCGGATAGACGTCTCATCCACCAACAACACACGACACGGACGGACCCGCCGAAGCTCCCCAACCCTCTCCGCCTCAGCTCGGACCAGTGCCATGATCCGATGCCAACCCACCCCATGATGGCGGGACACCGCCCTAATCGACATCACCCGAGCGTCCTTCACCAGACGGCGAGCCAACCGGCGGCTAAGACCACCTTGGAACAGGGCATGATCCTCCAAATGGCGTTCCCCACAATTCCCACACCAGAACCGGCGCCGCCGCCACAACAAGGTCGTACGGCGCCCCGACACCGCCAAATCACGCACCCGCCTAGTCCGCCGATCCCACACCTTCAGACAGCGGAACCCGCACAACGGGCAACGCGACCACCCCCGAACGGATTCCACCTCCACCCACAAGCGCGCCGGGTCATCGACCGGCACCCCCAGCACACGCACACCCGACAAGTGCAAACGAACAGACATAACATCAGACATCGAGGCCTCCTGGCATCGGCGAACTGGTTCTTCACCGATTCCAGCGAGGCCTCACCCCCAAACCAAGGATTTCACCCCCACCCACCCACGTTTCCGCGCAGGGCCGTCTTGTCCGCCCACCCGGCCGGCTGGTGTGCGTTTTCCACCACTAAAGGGAGGAAACCCATGGCCAGTATCGTGTCCGACGCTTCTGTGAGCAAGGTGATCGTCGGGGTCGACACCCACAAGCACATCCATGTCGCGGTGGAGCTCAACCAGCACGGCGCCCGTCTGGGAGACCGAGCGGTTAGCGCTGACAGCGGCGGCTACGCCCAACTCGAGGCATGGGCCCAGGAACATGGCCGAGTTGAGGGGTTCGGGATCGAGGGCACCGGCAGCTACGGCGCTGGGCTCACCAGCTACCTGAGACGCTGCGGGCATCGGGTCGTTGAGCCGACTCCGGGGTGATCGCCGCTCGCGGCGCAGCAACAGCAGAACCTGACGCTATCGACGCTGAAGCCGCCGCACGGTCGGTCCTTGCCGGAACCTCGACCGCGATTCCCAAGACAGCCGATGGGCTGGCCGGGATGATCCGCCAGGTCAAGATAGCCAGAGACACCGCCCGCAAAGGCCGAACCTCGGCGATCATCACCCTCAAAGCACTAATCGTCAACACCCCCGCCAAACTGCGCGAATCCCTCGACGGGCTCACCAATCGGGCGCTCATCAACCGCTGCGCCCGCTTCCGCGTGTCAACAGTCAACAGTCCCACAGCCGCGGCGAAGCACTCACTGAGAGCGTTAGCACGCCGCTGGCGTCACCTCGACACCGAGGTGCGCTCCCACGACGCCGTGCTCGACGACCTCACCGCCCAGGCGTCGCCGACACTACGAGACGCCTATGGCATCGGAGCCGACCTCGGCAGCGGAGTTCCTCATCGTGTTCGGCGACAACCCCGAACGGATCCGCTCCGAAGCCGCATACGCCAAACTCTGCGGCGCCTGTCCCATACCTGCCTCGTCAGGACAGACCAGCCGGCATCGCCTCTACCGAGGCGGACACCGACAAGCCAACGCAGCGCTCTACCCACTAGCCATAACACGAATGCGCCACCACCAGCCCACCATCGACTACGTCGCCCGCCG